>NZ_CP092142.1:0-231767 GCF_029910555.1 Candidatus Psyllophila symbiotica | reverse complement strand
AAAAACTTTTTAAAATATATTTTATATTTAATGTAATAAATATTTATTATTTAATTATATAAATTATATTATTATTATAAATTTAATTTCTAAATGGTCTTTTCCAAAAAATTTTAGGAGGATTTTTTTTATTATTTTTAAATATTTTAGTAATTATATTTATTACAATTAAAAATTTTTCAAAAATATTAATTTTTTGTCTTTTTTCTAAAGCTTTTTTTTTTTTTTTAATAATTTTAATACTTATTTTTTTATATATATTATATGCAATTATTATAGAAAAATATGATCTAATAGGTAATTTTAATAAACCATTAATTGAAGATTTATAAAATATTTCAGATTGATTTATTATTTTTTTAGTTATAATAATTAAATAATTAATTTTTTTATTTTTAAAAAAATTGAATTTATTTAAATTAAATTTATTAAATAAACAATTAGGTAAATAACAACGTCCATTTTTATAATCTGATAAAATATCTCTAGAAATATTTATTAATTGAAAAGCTATACCTAAATTACAAGCATAATCTAAAATTTTATTATTATAATTTTTAATAATAATTTTAACAATAATTATACCAATTACTCCAGCTACATGATAACAATATTTTAATGTATCTTCAAATGTTTCATAAAAATGATTTTTTAAATCCATTGTAAAACCTTCAATATGATCAAATATATAAATTGGAGAAATATTATATTTATAAATTATTGCTTTTAATTTATTAAAATGTGGTTCATTTATTTTTAAATTACAATAAATTTTTTGCGTATTTAATATAAAATTATAAATATGTAAAAATTTTTTTTTGGTTTTTTTTTTTTTAAATCCTAAAATTTCGTTATCAATGATATCATCACAATAACGACACCAAGAATATAAAATTAATATATTTTTTTTTACTGTACTATTTAAAAAAAAACATGAAAAATTAAAATTTTTAGATCCTTTTTTAATATCATTAATCATATATTCCTAAATTTTTAAAAATTAAACTAAATTTTTAATTATAATTTCAGAAGTTATTTTAGCAGAATTAAGTACTCCAGGTATTCCAGCTCCTGGATGAGTCCCTGATCCTACAAAAAATAAATTTTTTAAAATTTTATCTTTATTATGTATACGTAATAATGCACTTTGTAATAAATTTGGTGATATTGAAAATGAAGTTCCATTAAAATTGTTTGATACATTATTAAAATCTAATGGTGTAAAAAATTTTGAAATTATTATATTTTTAAATAAATTAGGCATATAATATTTTTCTATATATTTTAATATTCTATATTTTAATTTAGGACCTTCAATTAACCAATTTATATTTGAAATACCTAAATTAGGAACAGGTAATAATGCATAATAACTTTCGCATCCTATTGGTGCTAATGAATTATCTGTTTTACAAGGTGAATGTAAATAAATTGAAAAATCTTTAATTAAATTTTTATAGTTAAAAAGATTATTAACTATTTTTTTATAATTTGACCCCAAAAAAATAGAATGATGAGAAAATTTATTATAATTACATTTTATTCCGAAATAAATTATAAATAATGAATTACTAATATTTTTATTACTTAAATAATAACCATAAATTTTAGATTTGTAATGTTTATTTAATATATTTTTATATGTATTTATAATATCAGAATTTGATATTATTAAACTAGTTTTTAAAAATTTACCATTATTTAAATAAACTTTTTTAATCATATTTTTATTAACTTCAATATTACAAATTGTTGTATTTAATATTATTTGTCCACCTAAATCTTTATATAATTTTAACATAGCTTTAATTAAAGAATACATTCCACCTTTAGGAACCCAAACTCCCCATTTACGTTCTAATGAATGTATTAAAGTATAAATTGAAGAAGTTTGAAAAGGATTACCACCTATTAATAATGAATGAAACGAAAAAACTTGTCTTAAATGATTATCATTTATATAAGTTGATATTTTATTATATATATTATCTAATATATTTAAAATTTTAAATTTAGAAAAAATATTTAATATATTACTTTTAAATAAAAATGGTTTATCAATATATTTATTATATATTTCTGTAAAAATTCTATCGGAATAATTTAAAAATCTACGATATCCAAATATATCATTAAAATTAAATTTTTTAATTTGTTCTTCTAATAATTTTTGATTATTATTATAAATAAATGTTTTACCGCATTTCCAAAATATTTTATAAAATGGTTTAACTGGTAATAATTTAATATTGTATTTTTTATTTTTTTGAATAGATAAAATTTCTTTAATAGAATTAGGATCAGTAATAACTGTAGGACCTGTATCAAAAGTAAAACCTTTTTCTTTATAAATATTTGCACATCCTCCAGGTTTTTTTTGTTTTTCAATTACTAAAGTATTAATTCCTTTAGATTGAAGTCTAATAGCTACTGCTATTCCTCCTATTCCAGAACCAATAATTATTGCTTTTTCCATTTTAAATAAAATATTTATTTATTAAAAAACAAAAAATTTTAAAATATGAAATAGGTGGTTTGAATGACATAAATTTTATTATATCAAAACAATTTATTTTTTCTATGTAAAATTTTTTAATTAATATTTCAGGTAAATTATAAAATTTTTGAATTAATTTATAGCGTTTATTTGTATTAATTAATAAAAAAAAAATTTTATTTAATAAAATATATTTTTTTTGATTTTTATAAATATTTTTTGATAAATAATTAAATTCATTTAATATTTTTTTATAATTTAAATTATTTATTTTTAAAATTTTATTTGATAAAATTAATGATATATATAAAGAATAACCAGTTGTTGCATGAAAAAAATTACCTTTTAAACCATTTAAAATTATATTTTTAAAAATTTTATTTTTATAATTTTTAAGTTTTATTGGAATAATTCCTTGTTCTTCGCTTTTTAATTTTTTAATTATCCAATTTTTTTTTTTAATATATTTAAAAATATTATTTCTTAATAAATTTGTTTTAAAAATATTATTATTAATATAATGAGTATCTTCTATTAATAAATTATATTTTGACAATGGAATAATATAAATAAAATGAAAACTTTTTTTTTGACATATAGTAGAATCCATAATTATTGGGTAAATCAAATTATGAGGTTTTTTAAGAATCCATTCTTGACCTAAAAATAATTGCATTCCTAATTTTTCATTTTTTTTAGGATAATAACCTCTTCCATCAATTATTAAATTACAATATAAAATATTTCCATTACTTAATTGAACAAAATTTTTACCATAATTTGTAATATAAGTATTTAATATAAGGTTTTGTTTTAATTTTTTTTTTAAATAATTAAAAAAAAAATTAGATTTAATACAAAAGTAATTATTTTTAAAAATTTTTGTATAATTTGGGAATTTTATTTTATAATAATTCCATTTATTAAATATTAATTTATTTATACAATTTTTTTTATTTTTAAATATAATATTTTCAAAAAATGACCATGTATGATTATTATTTAATTTATTGTTTGAATCAATTATTAAAACTTTTAAATTTTTTTTTAATAAATTTAAAGCAATTAAACTATTTGATAACCCTGCGCCTATAAAAATTATATCGTATTTATTATTTATAAATGTCATGCAAAATAATTTATAACATAATATTTTATGGTTAAAAAAATAATTAATTTTATTTTTATAATAGTTATTTTTTTTTTTTTTAAATTTAAATATAATTTAATAAATATAGAGGTAGGTTTTTCACCTGGTAAAACAGCTGAAAATATAATTTTAAAATCAATAAATAATTCAAAAAAAACTATTGATATTGCAGCTTATTCATTTACAAATAAACCTATAGCTATTCTATTAAACAAAGCATACAACAGAGGAGTTAAAATACGTGTTGTTGTAGATAAAAAATCAAATACTGGAAAATATACAATAATTAAATATTTAAGAAAACATAATATAAAAGTTAAATTAAATAATAAATATTCAATAATGCACAATAAATTTATGATTATTGATAACAATTCAGTTGAAACTGGTTCATTTAATTATACCAATAATGCTATATACAGAAACGCAGAGAATGTTATCTTAATTAAAAATATATATAATATTACTAAAATTTATAAAAATGAATTTAATATTTTATGGAAAGAATCAATTAAATTTTAAAATTATTAAATATAACAATTTATAAATTAAAATTATATTAAAATTAATAATTTTATTTTTTTTTAAAAATACGGTTAAAACGTTTTCTTTCGCTATCTTTAAGATATTTTTTTCGTAAACGAATAGATTTAGGTGTAATTTCAATTAATTCATCATCTTCTATAAATTGTATTGCTTTTTCTAAAGTAATTTTAATAGGTGTAATTAATGTTATTGCATCATCTGAGCCTGCTGCTCTCATGTTTGTTAATTTTTTACCAGTTATACAATTTACCGTTAAATCATTTGAGCGAGAATTTATTCCAATTATTTGACCTTCATAAACTTTTTCACCATGATTTATAAATAATTTACCTCTATTTTGCAAATTAAATAATGCAAACGCAAGAGATTTACCTTTATTATTAGATATTAATACACCGTTAGATCTTTTATTAATTTCATTGTTACAAATATTATCATAATGACTAAAAGCAGAATGCATTAATCCTGAACCATTAGTTATTGTTATAAAATCAGATCTAAATCCTATTAAATTACGTGAAGATATTAAATATTCTAATCTAATTTGTTCTTTAGTATATGGTATTATACTCTTTAAAATTCCTTTTCTTTTACCTAAAGATTTTATAATTACGCCTTGATATTTTTTTTTAATATCTAATAATAAATTTTCAAACGGTTCTTTTATAATATTATTAATTTTTTTTGTAATAATTTTAGGTCTAGAAACAGATAATTCAAATCCTTCTCTTCTCATATTTTCAATTAAAATTGACAAATGTAATTCACCTCTCCCAGAAACTTTAAATGTATTAGTATCTTTTGTTTCTTCTACTTTTAATGATACATTAGTTAATGTTTCTTTTTTTAATCTCTTTAAAATTTGTCTTGAAGTTATAAAATTCCCTTCTATACCACTAAAAGGTGAATCATTAACATTAAAAAACATAGTTATAGTAGGGTCTTCAATTAAAAGCGGAGGTATTGGTTTAATATTATTAATATCACATATAGTATCTGAAATATTTAAATTACCTAAACCTGTTATTGCAACAATATCTCCAGCATATGCATTTTCTATTTCGATACGTTTTAAACCTAAATAACTGATTATTTTGCAAATATTTGCGTTTCTTATTTTACCTTCTTTATTAATAATAATAACCGGTTGATTATTATATAATTTACCACTTTTAATTCTTCCTATGCCAATTGTACCTAAATAATTGTTATATTCTAATTGTGAGATTTGCATACGTAATTTTTTATTAATATTATTTTTAGGAGGAGATACATCATTAATAATTGTTTTTAATAGAGGTACCATATCTTTTTTCATATTTTTATAATCAATACCAGATATACCATTTATAGCTGATGTATAAATAACAGGAAAATCAAGTTGATCATCATTAGCTTTTAAATTAACAAATAAATCAAAAGTTTTATTTAATACCCAGTCTGGACGAGCTCCAGGTCTATCAATTTTATTAATAACAAGAATTATTTTTAAATTATTTAAAAAAGCTTTTTGTGTTACAAAACGAGTTTGAGGCATAGGACCTTCTAAAGCATCAACAATTAAAACCGCTGCATCAACCATTGATAAAATTCTTTCAACTTCACCTCCAAAATCAGAATGTCCTGGAGTATCAATAATATTAATACGATATCCATTCCATATAATAGCAGTATTTTTAGAAAAAATAGTAATACCTCTTTCTTTTTCTAATTCATTAGAATCCATTATTCTTTCATAATTAATATTATTTTTAATTATTCCAGATTGTTGCAATAATTTATCAACTAAAGTAGTTTTACCGTGATCAATATGTGCAATAATAGCTATATTTCTTATTTTTTTATTCATATTATATTCCATTAAATATATATTTTTTATATTTATATAATAGTTATAACTTCATTTGAATTTATAAATACTTATAATAAATTAATATATATTTTATAAATTTAAACAATTATTTAAAAATAAATAAAATTAAAATAATAATAATGAATAATTCAATTAAAACTCAAGTTGTAGTAATTGGTTCTGGTCCAGCTGGATACTCTTCAGCATTTAGATGTGCTGATTTAGGTTTTAAAACTATTATAATAGAACGTTATAAAAAATTAGGTGGAATATGCTTAAATGTTGGATGTATACCATCTAAATCTTTATTATATATTTCTAAAATTATTGAAGAAATTAAAATTTTAACTACTAAAAATATTATATCATGTAATTTTAATAATAATATTAACAAAATTAGAGAATGGAAAGATAATATAATTAATAAAATAAATAAAGGTATTTTAAATTTATCAAAACTTAGAAAAATTACAATAATTAATGGTATTGCTAAATTCAAGGATATTAATACATTAATAATTGAAAATAATCAAAAAAAAATTGAATTAATTTTTAATTTCGCAATTATAGCAACTGGATCAAGACCAATAAAATTACCATTTTTATTAAAGAAAAATTCAATTATTTGGGATTCAAATGATGCTTTAAAATTATTAGAAATACCATCTAAATTATTAATAATAGGTGGAGGAATAATTGGAATGGAAATGAGTTATATATATAATGCATTAGGTTCTAAAGTAGATATAATTGAATTAAATAATCAAATAATACCTGAAGCTGATAAAGATATTTCAGAAATTTTATATAAAATTATGTATAAAAAAATAAATATAATGTTAAATACTTCTGTTAATGAAATAAAAATTAATAAAAATTTTGCATACGTTCAAATAAAATTTAAAAATCATACAGAAATAAAAAAATACAATAAAGTATTAGTTGCTATAGGTCGAAAACCTAATACTGATAATATAAATATTGAAAAAATAGGTGTTATTAAAAAAACCAATGGTTTTATAAAAACTGATAAACAATTAAGAACAAATATTAATAACATTTTTGCAATTGGAGATATTACTGGACAACCTATGTTAGCACACAAAGCAATACACGAAGGCCATATTGCAGCATCTATTATTGCTGGTAATAATTATATTATTTTTAATAAAAAAAATATTCCATTAATAGCATATACTGATCCTGAAGTGGCTTGGGTGGGAATAACTGAAAAAAAAGCATTTAAAAATAATATAAATTATAAAACTTCTATTTTTCCATGGACAGCTTCTGGTAGAGCAATTATTTCAAATTGTGAAAAAGGTATAACTAAATTAATTTTTGAAAATAAAACAAACAGAATTATTGGAGGAGCAATTGTTGGAACACATGGGGGGGAATTATTAGGAGAAATTTGTTTAGCAATAGAAATGGGTTGTGATGTTGAAGATATTGCATTAACTATTCACGCTCATCCTACATTAAATGAAACTATAGGCTTAGCCGCTGAACTTTATTCAGGTGTAATAACTGATCTTCCAAATAATAACCCAAAAAATTAATAAATTATTTTTATAAATATAAAACTAAAATATTTTAAAATTTAATGGTGACTATAACTCAGTTGGTAGAGTTCTGGATTGTGGTTCCAGTTGTCATGGGTTCGATTCCCATTAGTCACCTAAATATATTAAATATATTAAATATATTAAATATGTGTTATTAAATTGTTATAACGGTGAGTAGCGCAGCTTGGTAGCGCAACTGGTTTGGGACCAGTAGGTCAGGGGTTCAAATCCTCTCTCGCCGATATTTTTAAAATAATATAAATTTTAATAATATTTTATAATATTTTTACCAATAAGCTTTATATATTTAATATTTAATTAAATTATTTATTTTAAAATTATATTTATAAAAAAATATTAATGTATTTCATTTTAAATATTTTTAACTTTATTTATTAATAATTTAAATGTAACTTTATCAAATATTGCGATATCAGAAAGTATTTTACGATTTATTATTATTGATAATTTTTTAAGACCATTTATAAAATTATTATATTTTAAATTTTGTTTACAAACAGCAGCATTAATTCTAGTAATCCATAATTTCCTAAATATACGTTTACGTTGTTTTCTATCACGATACGCATATTGACCAGCTTTAATAATTGATTGATAAACAACTCTATAAACTCTAGATCTAGCTCCGTAATAACCTTTAGCATATTTAATATATTTTTTATGACGAGCATGAGCAATAACACCACGTTTAATATGAGTCATATTAACCTTTTTAAATTATTTTAATTTTAAATCTTAAGATAAGGTAAGCATGAATTTATTAAAGACAAATCATTTTTTGAAACTATACTTTTAGAACGCAAATGACGTTTACGTTTTGTAGTTTTTTTTGTAAGAATATGATTTAAATTAGCATGTTTTCTTTTAAAATTTTTTTTTTTTTTAATAAAACGTTTATAAGCACTACGAATAGTTTTAATTTTTAACATTTAATTAAATTTTTTTATCCATTTTAAAATTATAAATTATTTTAAATTGAATTATTTTTTGGAGCAAGAATCATTAATAATTGTTGATTTTCTAATTTTTTAGAAAATGATTCAATAATAGCAATTTTTAAATTATCACAAATATTTTTTTTAATACGCTCTAAAATATTTTCTCCTAAATTTTTATGAATTGTTTCTCTGCCTTTAAATTTAATAGTAATTTTAGTTTTATTACCATTTTTTAAAAATTTAATAATTTTTTTAGTTTTAATAATATAATCATTATTATTTGTTACTGGTCTAAATTTAATTTCTTTAATTTGTAATATTTTATTGTTTTTTTTTTTAATAATTCTCTTTTTTTTATATAAAAATTTACCATAATTCATTAATTTACAAATAGGAGGTGTAGTATTAGAATTAATTTCAACTAAATCTAAATTTAATTCTTCTGATTTTAAAAGTGCTTCATTTAAACTAAATATTCCAATAAGTTTTCCGTTTTCATTATTTAATCTAACTTTACTTAATTTTAAATTATTTATTTTTTTATTATAATATAAATTTGATTTTTTAATAATTTTAATAATTAATCTCCATTATTTTATAAATTTTATATTTTAAAAAATTTAAAATTAAAAAATATTTTCGAGATAACGTTCTGCATCTAATGCAGCCATACACCCTGTTGCCGCTGAAGTAATTGCTTGACGATAAACTCTATCCATAACATCACCTGCTGCAAAAATACCACTAATATTTGTTTGAGTTTTATTAAATTCTTCATTTTTAACTTTTATAAAACCATTTTTTAATTTTAATTGACCATCAAAAATATTGGTATTAGGTTTATATCCTATTGCAATAAAAATTCCATCAACTAAAATATTTTTTATATAATTTTTATTAATAACATTTTCAATGTTTATATTAGTTACTATTTCTTTATTACCATTAATCTCTTTAACAATATAATTAGTATATATAAAAATTTTTTTGCTTTTAATTTTTTTTTTTAATCTGTCAATTAAAATTTTTTCAGCTTTAAATTTTTCATTTCTATGTATTAAATGTACTTCTTCAGCAATATTAGATAAATATAATGTTTCTTCAATTGCATTATTACCTCCACCTATTACAGCAACTTTTTTATTTTTATATATAAAACCATCACATACTGCACAAGTAGAAATACCTTTTCCTTTATAAAACTTTTCAGATGGAATTTCTAAATATTTAGCTGTTGCTCCAGTTGCTATAATTAATGAATCACATGTATATATATTTTTTTCACCTATTAAAATAAAGGGTTTTTTAGCAAAATTAGTACTTTTAATAAAATCAAAAATAATATTAGTATTAAATTTTTCAGCATGTTTACGCATACGATCCATTAAATTTTGACCTGTAATTTTTTTTTTATCACCAGGCCAATTTTCAATCGTATTAGTTTTTATTAATTGCCCACCTTGTTCTAAACCAGTAATTAATAATGGTTTAAGATTAGCTCTGGCTCCATATATTGATGCAGTATAACCCGCTGGACCAGAGCCTATAATTAATAATTTACTATGTTTATTATTTAACATAACTACCTTAAAATATAAAAACTATTAAATTTACGATTATTAATAATTTGAAATTAAAAAAATTAAAATTAAAAATTAAATTAATATTTATTACAATTATTTAATATATTAAAAATCAATATTTGAATTTATAAAAATAATTCATAAATATATAATTTTATAAACTTAAAACACCTAATTTATAACCAATTATTCCTATTCCAAAAAAAATTAATATTATCCAAAGTGCATTTATTTTTTTTAGAAACCACATACATAAAAATGTTAATAATAATGGAATTAAACCAGGCATTAATTGATCTAAAATATTTTGCATTGTTGTAATTTTAATATTACCTGAAGAATCATTAACTTTAGATATTATAATTGGAATATTAACATGAGTCCATTTATTTACTAAAGCACCCATTACAAATAATCCTAAAATAGATGCTCCCTCTGTAATTTTTTGTAATACACCATTACTAATATCTTTTATAATATTTAAACCTTTTTTATATCCATAAAAAACACCAAAATAACGCATAGTTAATCTAATTATATTGAATAATATAAAAAAAATTACTGGTCCTAACAAACTACCACTCATTGCTATTCCTGCTCCTAAAGCAGATAAAATAGGTCTAATAGTACCCCAAAAAATCGGATCACCAACACCAGCAAATGGCCCCATTAATCCTATTTTAATACTATTAATAGTAGAATTATTAATATTAAAACCATTAGCTTTTTGTTCTTCTAAAGCTAAAATAACGCCAATAATTGGCGCAGCTATATATGGATGGGTGTTAAAAAATTCAAGATGTCTTTGAATAGCTTGTCGTCTATCATTTGTTTTTTTAGGATATAATCTACGTATTGCTGGAATTATTGAAAAACAAAATCCTAAAGCTTGCATACGTTCAAAATTCCAAGATCCTTGAAATAAATTTGAACGCAATATAACTTTATTAATATCCATAA
The DNA here is from genome assembly GCF_029910555.1 of Candidatus Psyllophila symbiotica. NCBI lineage: Bacteria > Pseudomonadati > Pseudomonadota > Gammaproteobacteria > Enterobacterales > Enterobacteriaceae > Candidatus Psyllophila > Candidatus Psyllophila symbiotica. Next base: position 220,652 of record NZ_CP092142.1, on the reverse strand, counting down.
AAGTTAATTTTTTTAACATAAACAATATAACCTTTAATCTAATTCATCATCAATATTACTATTTTTAATATCATTATTTTTTATATATTTATTCTTATAATATTTAGGATTTAATTGTATATAAATAATAGCCATTATAATACCAATCATTCCTAATGCAACTAAATTAAAATTTGTAAATGCAGCTATAACAAAACCTGCATAAAAGAAAGGCATTAAATATGCTGCACTCATCATATTAATTACCATAGCATAGCCTACTACAACAATAATACCCCCTGAAATATTTAAACCTGTTGTTATATATTCTGGTATTGAATTTAGTATATTATTTACACTTGGGGATTTAATTGAAAAGATAAAAATTAATGTTGGTATAGCAATTCTCATAGCTTGTATCATTAATGCTAAAATATGTATAAAACTTATTGTTTTTAAATTATTTTTTTTTGCTGCGTTATCAGCAGCATGTTGCATTACTATTGTTAATGTACGTACAATAATAGTTAGAACTTGACCAGTTGCTGCTAATGGTATTGCTAATGCTATACCAGATCCAATTTTTTGACCACCAGCAATTACTAAAATAGTTGATATAATAGAAGCCAAAGCTGCATCAGGAGCCACTGCAGCACCAACATTCATCCATCCTAAAGATATCATTTCTAAAGTACCACCTATAATAAATCCTGTTTTAATATCACCTAATATATATCCAATTAATGCACAAGTAATTAATGGTCTATGAAATTGAAATTCATCTAATACTGCCCCCATACCTGCAATAAATGAAACTATAAAAATCAAACAAATTTGTAACGTATTAATTTCCATATATGTTTCCTAATTATATAATTAAAAATTATTTTATTATATATTTTGAAGCATTTATTAAAACCATAATATTAACTTTTTTATCACTAGATATTTTTCTGGCTTCTAATTCTATTCCTAAATTTTTTAACTCTTCAAATGCTTCAATATCTTTATGATCTACAGAAATAAAATTATTTATTTGAATTTTTCCTTTTTTATATGACATACCACCAATATTTATTGATTTAATTATTACTCCTTTTTTAATAATTCTTAAAACATCATTAGGATTTGTAAAAAGTAACATTACATTATCATTAGAATATTTAGGATTATTCCAAACACGAATTGCTTTATCAATTCCTACGACATGTGCTGTAATTCCAGGAGGAGAAACTTGTGTTAATAAAGTTTTTCTTACATTATCATTATTTACTTCATCATTTATTACAATAATTCTGTTAATATTTATTTCTTTAACCCATCTAGTTACAATTTGACCATGAATTAATCTATCATCAATTCTAGCTAATACAATTTTCATATGTTTTTTATTAATATTATTATTATTATTATTATTATTATTATTATTATTATTATTATTATTATTATTATTATTATTAGTATTATTATTATTATTATTATTATTATTATTATTATTATTTTTATAAACATTTTTATTTTTAAATGACTTTATTCCCTTTTGGCCATTATTAAGAGCTATTAAAACTAATTTATCAAGTGTTAAACAATCTTCTTTAGCCATAAATAATTCTATTAACATAGGTATATTAACACCAGAAATAATTTCGATATTTTTTTTTTTAATTGCAATACGACTAGCAACATTAAATGGACTACCACCCCAAATATCTACTAAAAAAATAATACCATCTTTAATATTTAAAGTGTTAATTGTTTCATTATATTTTTTAAATAAATCATCAGTATTATCACCAATTAAAAAATCAACACAAGCTACATTTTTTTGTTTACCTATTAACATTTCAGTTGTTAATAACAAATTTTGAGAAACAGTACCATGTGTAGTTATTATTATAGCTACTTTCAAAATTATTTCCTTAAATGAATTATTAAATTAATTAATAATATTATATTTATTAATAATAATATTTTTAAATTAAGATAAAATAATAATTTAAATATTTTATAAATATTTATTAAATTTTAAAATTAAAAATTTTAAATTTAATTATTATTTTAATTTTAATTAATCCAATGTAAATGCCAATTTTTTAATTTTGATAATTTAACAGCTTGTTTTACTGCGTCATCAAAATCTCCAATTTTATCTATAAGTTTATTATATTTTGCTTCTTTTCCTATAAATATACGTCCTTGACTAATATTATTTATTTCTTTAGGTGTTAATTGTCTGTTTTTAGAAATTAATTTTATAAAATATTCATAACCATTTTTAATATTTAATTCTATAAGTTTAGATGTATAAGGTGATAATGATTTATTTATTTTAAAATTTAATGTAGGAAAAATATTTGATCCATCATAATTTATACCTAATAAATTTAAAGTTTTTTCATAAGTATTTATTATATTAAAAACCCCAATAGATCCTGTAATTGTACTCTTATCTGCAATTATTATATTTGACGGTATTGAAATCCAATATCCTCCAGAAGCACTTAAATTGCCCATAGATGTTATAACAGGTTTATTTGAAAATCTTAAATTTGAAACTTCAATTCTTATATTTTCTGAAGCAATAATATTACCTCCTGGACTATTTATTTTTAAAATAACTGCTTTTACATTTGGATTTAAACGAGCTTTTTTTAATTTTTCTGAAATTATTGTACTATTTATAATTTTTCCATTTATAAAAATTACTGATATTTCATAACTTTTTTCAAAAGATTCTTTAATTTTATAATTATAAAAATTTAAAAATTTAAAATTATTTTTATATTTATTAAAACCAAAAATTTTAATAAAATTTGATTTAATCTTAAAAGGAGATAATACTTTATCAACTAATTTTTTTTTTAAATTATATTTATTGATATTATTTATTTTATTTGTTTTTTTAAAAAATTCATTTATATTAGGTATTATATTACATAATTTTATTTTTCTATTCTTTGATATATCATCAATATAATTTAACCACAATTTTTTCAACCATTTATTTTCTAATTGTTTAGTTTTGTTTGGTATGTTATCACAAATATTAGATTCAATTGCATTTTTTTCAAAACCTACTCTAAAAATATGAGAATTTATTTTTAATTTATTAAATAAAGATTTATAATAAAATTTATCATTATATAATCCGTATAAATCTATCAAACCTTTAGGATATATATATATTACATTAGCGTAACTAGCTAAATAATATTGAGATTGATTATAATTATTACTAACAGCATAAACAGGTTTTCCGCTTTTTTTAAATTCATTTAATGCTTTACCTATATATTCTAATGAAATTTGATCTGTTCCTAAAAAATTATTTAATTTTAATATTATACCAATAATATTTTTATTATTTTTTGATAAACGAATAATTTTAATTATATTAAATAATATATTTTTAATAATTTTCCCATTGTTTATATCCCATAATTTAAATCCAAATTTATTCCATGAATTATCAATATTTTTATTTTCAACAATAATACCATTAATATTAAATAATAAAGCTGTTTTTTCGTTAATATTTTGTAATGGTTTTTTAATATATATATTTAAAAACAATATTATTAATATAATAAATATTATTAAAAATAATTTTTTAATTAATTTTAATAAATAATATATAATTTTTAGAATATTTTTAATTAAAAAAAATAATATTTTCATATTATTACTATTATAAATTACTTAATTACATTTAAAAATATTAAAATATAAATTTATTTTATAATTTATTTAAATTTTATTATTTACACAAATTAAATAAATTTAAATTATTTTAAGATACGGAATAATATGAAAAAAAAAAAAAAGGAAATGATAATTACATGCGCATTTCCATATTCTAATGGTTTTATTCATATAGGACATTTACTAGAACATATTCAAGCTGATATATGGGTTCGTTTTAATAAATTAATTGGTAATAAAGTATATTTCATATGTTCAGATGATACCCATGGTACAGCTATTATGTTAAAAGCTATTATTAAAAAAACTATACCTAAAAATATAATTTTTGAAATGTATAAATCACATATAATAGAATTTAAAAAATTTAATATTGAATACGATAAATATTATTTTACTCATAATAAAGAAAATAAAATTTTAACAAATTTATTATTTGATAGACTTAAACATAATGGATATATAAAAAAAAAAATTTGTAAACAATTATACGATATTAAAAAAAAAATTTTTTTACCAGATCGTTTTATTAAAGGTAAATGCCCAAAATGTTATGCATATAATCAATATGGTGATAACTGCGAAATATGTGGTGCTTTTTATAAATCAACAGAATTAATTAAACCTAAATCTACAATTACAGGATTAAAACCTATAATTAAAAAAACAACACATTATTTTTTAAAATTATTTTTATTTAAAAAAAAAATAAATAATTGGTTGAATTTAAAAGTTATTCAAAATAATGTATTAAATAAAGTATTAGAATGGTTTAAAAAAGAAATTAAAGCTTGGAATATTTCTAGAAACAATCCATATTTTGGTTTTAAAATACCAGGAGAAAATAAAAAATATTTCTATGTTTGGTTTGATGCTCTTATAGGTTATATAGGGACTTTTAAAATTTTATGCAATTATAATAAAAAAATAAATTTTGATAATTTTTGGTATAAAAAAACAAAAATTGAATTATATCATTTTATTGGTAAAGATATTATATATTTTCATAGTTTATTTTGGCCTTCTATTTTAGAAGGTAGTAATTTAAGAAAACCTACAAAATTATTTGTGCATGGTCATATTACTATTAATAATAATAAAATATCAAAATCAAAAAAAACTTATATAAATATAAATTATTATTTTAAAAAAAAAAATTCTGATTTTTTACGTTATTATTATGCTAGTAAATTATCAAATTCGATAAAAGATATAGAATTTAATATTAAAAATTTTATAGAAATAATAAATAATGATATTATTAATAAATTAGCTAATTTAATTTCTAGAAATTCATCTTTCATAAATAATTATTATTATAATAAATTATCTAATATTTTAAAGTATTCAAAAATCTACCAAATATTTATAAATGAATCAAAAAATATATCTAATTTATATATAAATATGAAATTTGATATAATTATAAATATAATTATGAAATTAGTTGATTTAGCTAATTTTTATATTAACATTAAAAAACCATGGTATTTATTTAAAAAAAAATTGTATAATAATAAATTACAAATGATATGTACAATAGGTATTAATTTATTTAAAATTTTAATAACATATTTAAAACCTATATTACCTATTTTTACATTTAAAAGTGAATTTTTATTAAACACAAAATTAACTTGGATTGGAATTAAAAAACCTTTATTAGGTAATAAAATTAAAAAATTCAAAAAATTTTTCCATCGTATAAAATTAAATGAAATACTTTAAAATTAATAAAATTTAATATATTTTGTAAAATATAAAAATTATTTCCATAAAATTAAACAAAAATTTTTTTTTCCCATTTTTATTATTGTATAACATCCATAAAAAAAATCAGATTTTTTAAAAATATATTTTGGATTTAATTGCTTTGTATTATTAACACTAATAGCATTAGATTTTATAATATTATACGCAACAGTATAAGATGAAGCAAAACCTGCAATAACAATAGATTTTTGAAGATTTGAGTTTTTCTCTAAATATATAAAGGGCATACTATCTTGTTTTAATTGTAAAAAATCAAGTTTAGTCATATTATTAAAAACTCCAGTAAATAAACATTTTGTAATACGTTCAGCAGAATTAAGTTCTTTTTTACCATGAACCATCAAAGTAATTTCTTTAGCTAAAATATATTGTGCTTTAGGTTTGTTTTTTTTTTTTATTTCTTCTTTTTCTAAATTATTAATTTTTTTTAAACTTATAAATGTAAATAATTTTAAAAATTTATAAACATCATTATCATTTATATTAACCCAAAATTGATAAAATTTATATGGACTAGTTTTTTTTTTAGATAACCAAATTGTTTTATTTTCTGTTTTACCATATTTAATACCATTAGATTGTTTAATAAGTGTTAAAGTTATTCCGTAAGTTTTTTTTTTATAAATATTTTTAATTAAATTAATTCCAGAAACAATATTTCCCCATTGATCAGATCCACCAATTTGTAAACATACATTATATTTAATATATAATTTTAAAAAATCAAAACTTTGTAATATATTATACGAAAATTCAGTGTAAGAAATTTTTTTTTCATCATTTTTTAAACGTTGTTTAACAAATTCCTTTTTAATCATTTGATTTATTGAGAAAAATTTCCCTATATTATACAAAAAATCTAAAATATTTATATTATTAAACCAATTATAATTATTTATTATAATTGCATTATTTAAAATACAATTAAAATCTAAAAATTTTTTAATTTGTTTTTTAATTTTTATAGACCAAATATTAATATTATTTTGTTTATTAAGTTTTCTTTCATTTATTTTAAAACTAGGATCACCTATTAAACTTGTAGCTCCGCCAATTAATATTATAGGTTTATGACCATATAATTGAAATCTTTTTAATGATAAAAGAGGTATTAAATGCCCAATATGCAAACTATCAGATGTAGGATCAAAACCACAATATAATGAAATTTTTTTTTTAGATAATAATTTAATTATTTTTTTTTCTTCTGTAACTTGATTTATTAATAATCTTTTTTTTAATTTTTGAATTATGTTATAATTTTTCATATTTATTTTAAAATTTAAAATTATTTAAATAAATTTATTAAAAATTATTATAAAATAAATAAATATTTAAATATATGATATTATAATTAATTTAAATAATAAAATAAAAATACTTTTAAGTTATTAACATATTTTTATTTAAATTAAACATAATCCAAATAGAACCAAATATAAGTATTAAAATTACTATCAAAGTAAAAATTAATGTAATTAAATTAAATTTTTCTTGATTTGAAGTATTTAAATGTAAAAAAAATTTAAAATGAGTAATTATTTGTAAAATTGCCATTATAATAATTATAAAAGTATTTATTTTAATATTTAAAAATTCATATTTTATTAATATAAATGGGATTGTTGTTAATATTACAGATATTATAAATCCAAATAAATAATTTTTAACAGAATAAAATTTATAATTTTTAATTTTTTTATTTTTAAATAAATAAATCATTTATACATGTACCCTAAAAGATATATAATAGTAAAAACACAGATCCATATAATATCTAAAAAATGCCAAAATAAACTTAAACATATTAAACGAGTTTTATTAATTGAATTTAAACCATATTTATTTAAATTAATAATAATAGTTAAAATCCAAACTAATCCTATAAAAACATGAATTCCATGAGTAACAATAATTGAAAAAAACCCTGACATATAAGAATTATAATTAGGACCAAAATTAATTTTAATAAAATTATATAATTCATTAAATTCTAAAATTAAAAAAAATCCCCCCAATAAAAAAGTTACAAATAACCAATTATTTATACATTTTATATTTTTAAAATTAATTTTTGACATTGCTATACCATAACTAAAAGCACTTAAAAGTAATATTATTGTTTCAATAAAAATATTTCTAAGATTAAATATTTCTTTAAATATTGGTTCATTAATTTTAGTATTAATTAAAACCATATAAGTTGCAAATAAACTAGCAAATAAAATACAATCACTCATAATATAAATCCAAAAACCTAAAATTGTATTAAAATTAACATCTTTACATTTATGATCTAAAAAAGTGTTTTTATTATTTAAAATAGTATTCATTATATTTTACAACTCCATAAAAGATGATTCATTTTTTATAATATCTTCTTTAGATATTTTATAATAATTTGTAATATTAAAACTTTTAAAGATTAATATAGAAATAATACTAATTATACTTATTAAAGATAACCACCAAATATACCAAATCATTGAAAAACCAAAAATTAAAACAAATAAACTTATTATAAGACCTATACATGTATTTTTAGGAATTTTAATTGATTTAAATTTTTTAATTTCTAATGGGTTTTTATTATTTTTAATATTCCAAAAAGCATCAATATCTTTAATTACAGGTATTATAGCAAAATTATATATTTTAGGAGGTGAAGATGTAAACCATTCTAATGTTCTACCATCCCAAGGATCACCTGTAATATCAAGATTAGTTTTTTTATTATAAATACTTATATAAAATTGTATAATTTGACAAATAATACCAATTAAAATTATTAAAGTTCCGATAGCAGAAATAATTAAAAGTGTATGAAAATTTGAGTTAATATTTTGACTTAATCTACGTGTCATACCCATAAAACCTAATGCATACAATGGAAGAAATGAAATAAAAAAACCAGAAATCCAAAACCAAAAAGCACGTACACCCCATTTTTCATTTAATTTAAAACCAAAAAATTTAGGAAACCAATAAGTAATACCTGCAAAACAACCAAAAACAACCCCACCTATAATTACATTATGAAAATGAGCAATTAAAAATAAACTATTATGAAGATAAAAATCAGCACCTGGAACTGATAATAAAACACCACTCATTCCACCAATTGAAAAAGAAATAATAAATCCTATTGTCCATAACATAGCTGAATTATATTTAATATTTCCTTTATACATTGTAAAAATCCAATTAAATATTTTAACACCTGTTGGTATAGCTATAATCATTGTAGTTATTCCAAAAAAAGAATTAACATTAGCACCAGCTCCCATAGTAAAAAAATGATGTAACCATACTATAAACGATAATATAGTTATAACTATAGTTGCTAAAACTAATGATTTATAACCAAATAATTTTTTTTTAGAAAAAGTTGAAGTTATTTCTGAAAAAATACCAAAAGCAGGTAACATTAATATATATACTTCAGGATGACCCCATGCCCAAATTAAATTTATATACATCATAATATTACCGCCCATATCATTAGTAAAAAAATGTGCCCCTAAATATCTATCAAACGCTAATAATGAAATAGTAACTGTAAGAATAGGAAATGATAATACAATTAATATATTACTACATAAAGATGTCCAAGTAAAAATAGGCATTTTCATTAAAGACATACCAGGAGCACGCATTTTTAATATTGTTACAATGAAATTTATACCAGTTAATAATGTCCCTATACCGGAAATTTGTAAACTCCAAATCCAATAATCAACACCTACACCAGGACTATATTGTTTATTTGATAAAGGAGGATAAGCCAACCAACCAGTTTGCGCAAATTCCCCAATACAAAGTGATATATTTATTAATAAAGCACTTACAAAAAATAACCAAAAACTAAGAGAATTTAAAAAGGGAAAAGCAACATCACGAGCTCCTATTTGTAAAGGTATAATTAAATTCATAAATCCAATTATAAAAGGCATAGCCATAAAAAATATCATAATAACACCATGAGCAGTAAATATTTGATTATAATGATTTGATGTTAAAAAACCTGTTTTTCCTGAAGAAACAATTGCTTGTTGACTACGCATCATTAAAGCATCTGCAAAACCTCTTATAAACATAATTATCGACATTATGATATACATAATACCAATTTTTTTATGATCTAAAGAGATTAAATATTCATTCCATAACCACTTCCATTTTTTAAAATATGTTATAGTAATTGAAATTATTAAAAATAACAAAAAAACAAAATATATAGTATACATTATAATTGGTTCGTGTAATGGAATAGCATTAATTGTTAATTTTCCGAACATAAAGTATTCCTTTAAATTATTATAATTTATATATTTAAAATTTTATTATTATTATTTATTTTTATTTATAAAAATTAATTATCTCTTTAAATAAATTTTTTTTAACTTTTGAAAAATATTCCACTGAATTATTTTCACTTTGTTTATTTAAAATATTAAATCTTTCTTGTGTTAAAACAGAATTTTTTGAATTTTTAACTAATTTTATCCATTTATTAAAATTATCAATATTTTTAGTTACAATAACATTAAATTTCATTCCAGAAAATCCTTTACCACTAAAACTACTAGAAAAACCTTCATAATTACCAGATTCATTACTAATTAAATTTAATTTACTTTCCATTCCAGCCATCGAATAAATTTGACTACCTAATTTTGGTATAAAAAACGAATTCATTACTGAATTTGAAGTAATTTTAAAATTAATATGTGTATTTTTAGGAAAATAAATTTCATTTATAGTAGCAATATTTTCTTTTGGATAAATAAATAACCATTTCCAATCCAATGAAATAACTTCAATTTCAATAACTTTATTTAAATTATTTATAGTTTTATAGGGATCAAGTTCATAAGTTGTTTTAAAAGTTATTAATCCAAGTATAAAAATAATAATAATTGGGATTATCCATATAAAAAATTCAATTTTTTTAGAATTACACCAATTGGGTTTATATTTATTTTTATTTGTACTATTATATTTATAAAAAAACCATATAGTTATAAATAATACAGGTGTTATAATAAATAACATCAAAACAATTGATGTAAGTATTAGTTTTTTTTCTAATAAACTTATATTTCCTTTAGGATGTATTAAAAAAATTGGTGCACTACTTAAAAAAATTAAAATTAATGTTATTAAAAAAAAAATTATTATTAATAATATATTTTTTTTTATTTTATTTTTCATTTATAAATTCCAAAAAATATCTAATGAATATAATTTAATAAAAAATTGTTTATTTCAAAAATTTTAAAATATTTACTTAAATTATATTAAAATTATTACTTTAATTCTATGCCCTACAGGAATTGAACCTGTGACCTACAACTTAGAAGGCTGTTGCTCTATCCAACTGAGCTAAGGGCATAATATTTAAATATAAATATTAAAATATAAAATATTATATAATTATTTAGTATAATTTAAATAAATAATTAAATAAAAAAATTTTATTAAATAAACATATTAAAAATTTTTAATAAATATTTTGAAATTTGTTATAAAAAAAAAACTTGCATTTATCTTTAAAATATATTATACTGCTATTTTATAAAATAATTTATTAATAACATACTTTGTAAATATTTATTAATTTTATAAATATAAATATAAATAAGGAAAAAAATATGATTAGAGTTTCATTGTTTATTGCGGCAAATTTACTAATAGTAGTTATTTTAGGTTTTTTATTAAAATTATTAGGTTTAGAAAACAATATTAATATTTTTTCAATGTTTATAATGATTATGTTTGGTTTTATTGGTTCAATTATTTCAATTTTATTTTCAAAAATTATTACTTTAAATTCAATAAATGGTAAATTAATTAAACATCCAATGAATAAAACTGAAATATGGATAATAAATACTATTAAAAATATTTCAAAAAAAAATAATATCAAAATACCAGATGTAATAATATACAAAGCCAATAATATAAATGCTTTTGCTACAGGAGCATGTAGTAATAACTCATTAATAGGTTTAAGTAGTAGTTTATTAAAATATATGGAAAAAAATGAAATAGAAGCTGTAATCGCACATGAAATTTCACATATTACTAATGGTGATATGGTAACTATGGGATTATTACAAGGATTAATGAATACATTTATTTTATTTTTTTCGCAAATTATTACAAGTTTAATATACAATCAAGAAGAAAAAAATAATCATAAAAATAACTTTTTCCAAAATACTCAAACAATAATATTTACTAGCTTAGAAATATTATTAGGTTCTTTATCGAATATAATAATAATGGGTTTTTCTCGTTATAGAGAATTTCGTGCTGACGCTGGTGCAGCAAAGTTTGTAGGAGTTAATAATATGATAGCTGCGCTTAATAAACTTAAAATAAGTACTGAATCCATAAATAACAATAATATGACAACTTTTTATATAAATAATAATAAGTTTAATATATTTAGCAATATATTTAATTCACACCCTTCACTAGATGAACGTATTAAAGCATTAAAGAATTTAAAAAAAAAATAATATTTTAATATATTATTAAAATATTTTAAATATAATTATTTTAAATATTATAAAAATTATTAAAAATTATTTATTAAATTTTACAATATAAAATTATGTTTATAATTAATGGAATAAAACGTAAATTAACAGGAAAAAGTTCAAGTAGACGTTTGCGTTTAAAAAAAAGTTTTCCAGCTAATATTTACGGAAAAAAAAAAAAAAATTTAAATATTGAATTAGAACACAATTATATTAAAAATATTGAATCAAATAAAAAATTTTATATTTACCCAATTATTATAAATATTAATAAAGAAAAAATAAAAGTTAAATTAAAAGACATTCAATGGCATCCATATAAATTAAAAATTATGCATATAGATTTTTTAATAATATAAAATTGTAATTAATAATTTTTATTAATATTAATTTTTGAATTAGATTTAAATTTTTAAAATATAAAATAAAAATTAAACATTTACTTTATATACTTTATGAAATTAAAATATGAAAAAAAATATTGTATTTAGTGGTATTCAACCATCAGGAAAACTAACAATTGGAAATTATATTGGTGCAATTAAACAATGGGTTAAAATGCAAAATAAATATAATTGTTTTTTTTGTATCGTAGATTTACATACAATAACTTTTAAAAAAAAAAATTTCGACTTAAATAATGCTATTTTAGATACCTTATCAATATATTTAGCATGTGGAATAAATCCTAAAAAAAGTGTTATATTTATACAATCACATATTTCTGAGCATACTCAATTAAGTTGGATATTAAACTGTTATAGTTATTATGGAGAATTAAAACGAATGACACAATTTAAAAATAAATTAATAAAATATAATTTTAAAAATATAAATTCTGGGATTTTTTTTTACCCCATTTTAATGGCATCTGATATTTTGTTATATCAAACATCTTATGTTCCTATAGGCGAAGATCAAAAACAACATATAGAATTATGCAGAAATATTGCTAATAGATTTAATAATAATTATGGAAATATATTTAATATACCAAAACCATGTATATTAAAATATGGAAGTAAAATATTATCTTTACAAGAAACAAAAAAAAAAATGTCCAAATCTGATAATAATTATAATAATATTATCTATTTATTAGAAAAAAAAGAAAATATTTTTAAAAAAATAAAATTAGCTAAAACTGACTCAGATAAAACTCGCAAAATTAAATATGATATTATAAATAAACCAGGTATATCTAACATATTAAATATTTTTGCGAGTTTAACTGGGGAAAAAATAACTAATATAGTAAAAAATTTTAATGGAAAAATGTATAATGATTTAAAATATGAAACTTCAAAAGTTTTAATATATTTTTTAGAAAAAATACAAGAAAATTATTATAATATTAGAAATAAAGAATCTTTTTTAAAAGATATAATATATGATGGTAATATTAAAGCAAAAAAAATAGCGAAAATAAATTTTTTAAAAATTAAAAAAAAAATAAATTTATTAAAATAAATTAAAATATCAAATATTTAACTAATTATAAAAAAAGTTGATTTTTTCATTATTTTAATAAATTTATTTAATTTTTTGAACATTTTTTCCGAATTTATTTGATTTTGTTCTATTATTTTAATTATAGCAGATCCAGATATTACACCTGAAATGCCTAATTTAATTGCATCACTAACTTGTGATGGTTTAAAAATACCAAATCCTTGAATAATTGGAGATGAATTATATTCAATTAATTTATTAATTATATAAGAATCCGGTTTTTTTATTTTTTTTTCAGTTCCTGTAACTCCAGAGCGAGACAACAAATAAGTATAACCCTTACTATAAATAGAAATTTTACGTAATAGATTATCATCAGAGTTCGGAGGACAAATAAAAACTTGTTTTATATTATTAGTATTTGAGTATTTAATAAACAATTTCGATTCTTCTAATGGTAAATCAGCTATAAGTACAGAATCAATTCCTGATTTTTGACAATTATAATAAAAATTATTAATACCTTTATAAAACACTAAATTCGCATAAGTTAAAATTCCAATAGGAATATTACTATATTTTTTACGAATAATAGATATAATTTTAAAACATTTTTTAAGTGTAATTCCGGATTTAAAAGATCTTAATACTGAATTCTGAATAATTATACCATCAGCTAAAGGATCAGAGAATGGTATACCTAATTCGAGAGCATCAGCGCCTTTTAAAATTAAAAATTCAATTATTTTTAAAGACATATTAAAATTAGGATCCCCTAACATTAAAAATGGTATAAATGCTCCTTGTTTATTATTATTTAAATTTATAAATAATTTTTCATAACGTTCCATGAAATTCCTTATTTTTCTAAAATATCATAAATAGTAAAAATATCTTTATCTCCGCGACCAGATAAATTTACAATTATAACTTGTTCTTTATTAGGTTGTTTATAAATAATTTTAATTGCATATGCTAAAGCATGCGATGATTCTAAAGCTGGTATAATACCTTCATAACGAGATAAAAGAATAAAAGCCTCTAAAGCTTCATTATCTGTTATAGAAACATATTTTACTCTACCTATGTTATTTAAATAAGAATGTTCTGGGCCAACAGAAGGAAAATCTAAACCAGCAGATATAGAATGCGATTCTTTTATTTGACCTTCATTATCTTGAAGCATTAAAGATTTCATGCCAAAATATATTCCTAAACTACCGCAATTTATAGGTGCACTATGTTTATTTGATTTCAAACTCATTCCTGCAGGTTCTACACCAATTAATTTAACTTTACTATCTTTAAGAAAATCTGCAAATATACCAATAGCATTAGAACCCCCACCAACACATGCTAAAATTATATTAGGTAAAGTTTTTTCTTTTTTAATTATTTGTTTTTTAGTTTCTTCGCCTATTATTTTTTGAAATTCACGTACAATAGTAGGATACGGATGAGGACCAGCTACTGTACCTAACATATAATGAGAAGTTTTATAATTTAAGGACCAATCTCTTAACGCTTCATTACAAGCATCTTTAAGTGTTGAAGAACCTGTTTTTACTGGTATTACTTTAGCACCCATAAGACGCATTCTAAAAACATTTGGTAATTGGCGTTTTAAATCTTTTTCACCCATATAAATTCTACATTTTAAACCTAATAAAGCACTAGCAAATGCTGACGCAACACCATGTTGACCTGCACCAGTTTCAGCTATAATTTGAGATTTATTCATTTTTTTAGCTAACAATACTTGTCCTAAAACTTGATTTGTTTTATGTGCACCACCATGTAATAAATCTTCGCGTTTTAAATACAATTTTGTTTTTGTATTTTTTGTTATATTTTTACATAATGTTAAGGGTGTAGGACGACCAGCATAATTTTTAAGCAAATTTGAAAATTTCGTTTTAAAATTATTATCATTTAATGATTTTAAAAAAAAATCTTCTAATTCTTTTAAAGGAGGTATAAGAATTTGGGGAACATATTGACCACCAAAATCACCAAAATAAGGATTAAGTATATTTTTCATAATTTCCAAAATTATTTTTTAATTTAATTTGTTATATATTTATTAATTTTTAATATTATTATTTAATTAGTATTTTCTAAGAGTATTAAATAATAAATTTAAAGTTTTTTCATTTTTATAACCAGGTTTAATTTCTATACCTGAATTAAAATCTAAACCTATAAAACCCAAATTTATAGCTTCATTACAATTTTTAACATTTATCCCACCTGCTAAAATAACATTATCTAAATTAAATTCATTTTTAATTAAATTCCAATTAAATTTTTTACCTGTACCTCCATCTTTATTATCAAAAATATATTTTTTAACATATTTAAAATTTCTTTCTGGAATTTTTTTATTTATATTTAATGCTTTCCAAATTTGGATTTTAAAAGGTAAAAATTTTCTTAATATATTTATATAATATTGATTTTCTTTGCCGTGTAATTGAATAGCATATAAATTTAAAAATTTACTTATTTTAACTATATTTTTAATATTTTCATTTTTAAAAACCCCAACATATTTTAATGGAATATTTAAAATAATATTAAATGCTTTTTTAACATTTATTTGTCGTGGAGAATTATTTATAAAAATCAAACCACCATAAATTATTCCATTATTATAAACTAATTTAATATCTTTTCTTCTAGTTAATCCACAAATTTTATTTTCACCTAAAAGTAATTTGCAAACTGAATAATTTAAATTTTTTTCAATCATTAAAGAACTACCTATTAAAAACCCATTAACATATTTACTAATTCTTCTAATTTGAATATTATTAGTAATACCAGACTCACTTATAATAATCACACCCTTAGGTATTTTAGTAGATAATTTAATAGTACGTTCTAAATTAATACTTAAATCATTTAAATTACGATTATTAATACCAATAACTTTTGCTTTTAAATTAATAGCTCTATTAAGATCATTTTCAGTTAAAATTTCAGTTAATATACCCATATTTAATTTTTTGGCTACTAATTCTAATTTCTTGTATTGATTATCATTTAATATTGATAACATTAATAAAATTGCATCAGCTTTATAATATCTTGCTAAATAAATTTGAAATTCATCAATAATAAAATCTTTACATAAAATAGGTAAATTAGTATTTTTACTTGCTTTTTCCAAAAATTTAAAATTACCATTAAAATATTTTTTATCAGTTAATACAGAAATTACATTAGCATATTTTTTATATACATTAACAATTTTTAATATATTAAAATTTTTTCTTAATATTCCTTTAGAAGGTGATGATTGTTTACATTCTAAAATAAAAACAGTATGTTTTGTATTTAATGCTTTATAAAAATCACGATTACTTTTTTTAAAATTTAATTTTAAAAAATTAAAAGATATTTTTTTTTTATAATTTAAAATCCATTTTAATTTATTTAAAATAATATTATTAAGTATTGTTTTCATTAAAGAATATTTCCTTTTTTAAAAACATATTAATCTTATCAATACTATACCCACTTTTAATAATTTTTAATATTACTTTAGTATTTTTAACTAAATTTTCTTTTCCTAATAATTTTAATAGTAAACTAACATTAGCAGATATAACTTTATTATGTATAGAATTACCTTTACCTTTTAAAATATTTTTAAACAAAATATAATTTTTTTTTTTATTAAAATTTAAAATTTTATTTAACGGATATTTTTTTAATCCTATTAATTTAGGTTCTAATTGATAAGTTATAATATAATTTTTTTTAAGTTCTGATATATATGTATTAGAATGAATAGCTACTTCATCCATACCACCACCATGAACTACAGCTGCATTTTTATATTTCAATATTTTTAATATTTTTATTATAATCATTATTAATTTTATATCATTTACACCTATTAAAACTACAGGAGGTTTAAATGGATTAATAAGAGGACCAACAATATTAAATATAGTACTACTTTTTATTTTTTTTCTAATTAATATAATTTTATTAAAAATTTTATTATACTTTGAAGCAGTTATAAAAAATATTCCAAATTTATTTAATATATTAATTATTTCAGATGAATTAACATTTAAATTTATATTAAATTTTGATAATATATCAAAAGAACCAGAAAAACTAGATACACCATAATTACCATGTTTTAAAATTTTAATACCATAAATTGATGAAATAAAAGCACTAATAGTTGATATATTAATGCTATTTATATTATCACCTCCTGTACCTACAATATCAGAAAACAAATAATTAGGTTTTATAACTCTTTTTGTATTTTTAAGTAAAATTTTTACAAAACCTAATATTTCTTCTAAATAATAACCTCGTATTTTAATACTAATAACAAACGAAATTATCTTATTATTATTTAATTTATTATTATAAACTTCATTAATTAATTTTAATCCTTCAAATTTATTTATAAAATTAAAATTATATAATTTTTCTAAAATTTTATTTATCATTTTTCCTTATATAATTATTATTATAAAATTATTTTTGACATTAATTACTTATTAAAATGATTAGTTATACATATATGAATATAATTTATTATTAAAATATAATAAATTAGTATATTTATTAAATTTTTAAAATTTATTTGACATTACTAAAACTATTTAATATAATAATTTTAAATATAAATTCCTCTGTAGTTCAGTTGGTAGAACGATGGACTGTTAATCCATATGTCACTGGTTCAAATCCAGTCGGAGGAGTATTTTAAAATATTAAAAAAAATAAATAAAATTTAGAAAAATGCCAAAAATTAAAATTAAAGATAATGAACCATTTGAAGTAGCTTTAAGACGATTTAAAAAAATATGTGAAAAATCTGGAGTTTTATCAGAATTAAAAAAAAGAGAATTTTATGAAAAACCAACTACAAAACGTAAAAAAGCAAAAATTACAGCTATAAAAAGACGTATTAAAAAAAATTTAAATGTAAATATTAAAATAAATAAATTTTAATTTTTAAAAATAACTTTTAAAATATGGAAAAAAAAATTTATAAAACAATTTCTAAAACATTTATTAGAAATTTAATTAATGTTACTGATTTAGCTAATTTAATTAACAAAAGTATAACTTTAAAAAAAAAAGGTAAATATTATGTTTCATGTTGTCCTTTTCATAATGAAAAAACTCCTTCTTTTACTGTAAATAATGAAAAACAATTTTATTATTGTTTCGGTTGTAATATACATGGTAATGCTATAGATTTTTTAATGTCTTATGAAAAATTTACATTTATTGAAAGTATAGAAGAATTATCAATAATAAATGGTTTAAAAATAGATTATGAAAATGAACTTAAAAAAAAAAAAATTATAATAACAAATAAAGAAAATTTATACAAAATAATGGAAGAAATAAAAAATTTATATCAAAAAAATTTATTTGAAATTAATGGTATTAAAGCATTAAATTATTTAAAAAATAGAGGTTTAAATGAAAAAATAATTAAAAAATTTTCACTTGGTTTTGCTATATTTAAAAAAGATAATATATTAAAAACATTTGGATATAATGAAAAACAAAGAAAGCTTTTAAATAAAACAGGAATGATTATTATTAACGGGAAAAAAATATATGATCGCTTTATATATAGAATAATGTTTCCTATTATAAATAATAATAAAAAAATAATTGGTTTTGGTGGAAGAGTATTAAACAATAATTTACCTAAATATTTAAATTCACCTGAAACAGAAATATTTAGTAAAGGTCAAAATCTTTATGGTTTATATAAATTAAAAAAAAAAAAAGATTTAAAATATATTTTAGTAGTAGAAGGCTATTTTGATTTAATAACATTAAAACAATTTGAAATTAATTACGCAGTAGCTTCTTTAGGTACATCTATAACTACATATCATATTCAATTATTATTCAAAACTATTAATACTATTATATTTTGTTATGATGGGGATTCTTCTGGATACAAAGCTGCTTGGAATTCATTAAAAATATGTATACCATACATGAAAGACAATAAACAAATAAAATTTGTTTTTTTACCTAATAAAGAAGACCCAGATACTTTAATAAGAAAAGAAGGTAAAGAAAAATTTCAAAAAAGAATTGATAACGCAAAATCATTTTCAGATTTTTTGTTTGAAAAAATAACATTTAAATTAGATTTAAATAATATAAATGACAAAATTAAATTAAGTATAAATGCATTAAAATTAATTTCTAAAATTCCAGGTGATTTTTTAAGAATTAATTTAAGAAAATTATTAAGCATTAAAATAGGTTTAATAGATGATACACAATTAAAATATTGGGTTGTTACGAAAAACAAATTAAATAATTCAAATAAATATTTTAAAATTAAAAAAACAAACATGAGAAATATAATTTCTTTATTAATACAATACCCTAAATTATCAAAATTTATACCATCAATAAACAAATTAGATGCTATTAAAAAAAATTACCCAGGATTAAATATATTTATAGATTTATTAAATATTATTAATAAAAATCCAAATATTAATACAGGTGAAATATTAGAAATTTATAGAAATAAAAAAACAAATAAAGTAATTAAAATTTTATTAAAATTAAATATCAAATTATTTGATAATAAATCAATTGAAAAATTTTTTTTAGATAATATTATAAAATTTTTATGTTTAGTTATAAAAAAAAAAATTAAACACAAAGTCCTAAAATTAAAAGATAATGATTTAAATTTAATAGAAAAAAAAAAAATAAATTTACTAAACAATACTATATTCAATATTTATAATATTTAGAAATATTAATTGCAATATTTTAAAAAATAATTTATAATATATTTAAATTAACATAAGTTATTAATTTATTAATTTTAAAAATGATAATAAATGAAAATCAACAATTACAAATAAAAGAACTTATAAATAAAGGTAAAAAAAATGGATATTTACTATATAATGAAATAAACAATTTATTACCATTAAAATTAAAATATCCAGAAAAAATTAAAAAAATAATTAAAATGATAAATAATATAGGTATAAAAGTATTAAATTCAATTAAAAAAAAAGGGGGTATTAAAAAAAAATTTAAAAACAGAAATTTTAAAAATAAATTTAATAATATTTTATTAAATAATAAAACTGAAGATAACCAAATGAATGACCCAATATGTATGTATATGAAAGAAATGGGTTTTGTAGATTTATTAACAAGAGAAGAAGAAATAGATATTTCTAGAAGAATAGAAGAAGGAACAAATCAAATATTAACATATTTAATTGAATATCCTAAATCTATTAATTATGTATTTAAAAAATACAATAAAATTAAAACAGGAGGAAATAGAATATCTGATTTTTTAATTGGTTTTATTGAAAAACATAAAAAAAATAAAAAAAACAATATACATGTTAATTTAAGACAAAGAAGAAGAAAAAAATATAATAAAAAAAAAAGAAAAATTTTAGATAACGATTTCGATTTAGAACAAGAAATTAATTTCAATATATCAGATAAAATGTTTAATAATTTAAGAATAGGTTATAAAAAAATATATTTTTATATTAAATATTATAGTAGAAATTCAGTTTATTATAAAAAAGAAAAAAAAAAATTAATAAAATGTTTTAAAAAATTTAGATTTGTCCCACAAGAAATCAATAAAATAATAAATAAAATAAATTCAAAAGTAAATTATATAAAAAAAAAAGAAAAATTTATAATTAAAAAATGTGTTCACAAATGTAAAATACCATTTATTTTATTTAATTATTTATTTAAAGATTTTGAATTATATAATATTTGGTTAAAAAAAGAAATCAAAACCAACAATCCTTGGTCTTTAATACTCAAAAAAGAATATAAAAATATATATAAAAATATACAAAAAATAGAATATATTAAAAAAAAAATAGGTCTATCTATTAAAACAATAAAACATATAAATATTCAAATTAATAAAGGAAGAAATAAAATAATTTTTGCAAAACAAGAAATAATAAGATCAAATTTACGCTTAGTAATATCAATAGCAAAAAAATATAATAATAGTGGTCTTCAATTTTTAGATTTAGTTCAAGAAGGTAATATAGGTTTAATAAAAGCAGTAGATAGATTTGAATATCGTAGAGGATATAAATTTTCAACATATGCTACTTGGTGGATTAGACAATCAATTACTAGAGCAATAACAGAACATGCTAGAACTATAAGAATACCAGCACATATGATAGAAATAATTAATAAATTAAATAAAATTATAAAAAATATTATTAAAAAAACGGGTTTAAAACCAACACCAAAAGAATTAGCATTACGTATGTCAATATCAGAAAGAAAACTTTTAAAAATCTTAAAAATATCTAAAGAACCTATATCTTTAGATACTCCTATTGGAGATGATAATAAATTAGATATTGGAAACTCTATAAAAGATATTAAAACAACTTCACCTTTTAAAAGAGCAGCTTCTAAAAATTTAAAAATAACAACAAATAAAATATTATCAGGCCTTACAGCAAGAGAATCTAAAGTATTAAGAATGAGATTTGGTATTAATATGAATTCTAACTATACTTTAGAAGAAATAGGAAAAAAATTAGATGTAACTCGTGAACGCATTAGACAAATAGAAGCAAAAGCAATTAAAAAATTAAAACACCCAAGTCGTTCAGACATATTAAGTAGTTTTATGGATAACTAATTTTATTTATATAATTTGAAATATCCCTCCTTAAAAAATTAATAAGGAGGAAATATTTAAATTTAAATTCAAATAAATATATAAAATAAATTTTAATAATTTAGATATTTTATAAAAATATATTAAATACTATTAAAATTAATATATTTATTATAATTTAAAATAAATAATTATTTTTTGAATAAAAAATTAATCATTTTACATTCGATTTTTTTAATATCTTCATCATTTGACATATTTAAATTATTTTCATTTATCAAAATTGTTTGAACTTTTAACCATTCAATCCATGCTTTTTTAGATATTTTTGTAAATATTTTATTACCTAATTTTCCAGGATATATTCTTAAATTACTATTTTCCATTTTTTTAAAATAAAAACAAAAAATTTTTTCCATAATTTTATAATGTTAATTTAAAATATTTAAATTTAATTAAATTTATAAACATTAAATAAATTTATTTATTAATATATTTAAAACATTATAAAATTTATTATTTATTATTTATTAATAATAGCGTTTATCAATAATTAAACTAATACCCATTGTACTTGATAAAGTTATTTTTTTAATATAATTCCCTTTTATATTATGGGGTTTTTGTAATTTTATTTTATTTAATAATGTTTCTAAATTTTCTTTTAAAAAAAATGTATTAAAATTTGTTTTTCCTATAGTATTATGCAAAATTCCATTTTTATCATTTTTATAAATAATTTGACCAAATTTAAAATTTTTAACTGTTTTATATAAATTATTAGATATAGTGCCAAATTTTAAATCAGGCATTAATCCTTTAGGTCCTATTATTTTACTTAATTTATTAACTAAATAAAGTGAGTCTTTTGATGCAATTAAAATTTGAAAATTTATTTTTTTATTAATAATTTTTTCAGCCAGATCTTGCATACCTATATAATCAGCATTAGCTTTTTTTGCTTCATTAGCTTGCAAACCTTCAGCAAAAACAGCAATTTTAATTAAACGACCAGTACCATATGGTAATAATACATTACCGCAAATAATTTGTTTTTTTTTAATATCTATTGCTAAATTTATTGCAACATCTATACTCTCAATAAATTTAGCAATACTTAATTCTTTAATAATATTAATTGCATCTTGAATTTTATATTCTTTATTAAAATTAATTTTATTTCTAATAAAACTCATACGTTTTTTAAAAATTGACATTTTAATTATTATCCTTTTATAGTTAAACCCATTGAAATTGCTGTACCTTTAATAGAATTAATTAACGCTTCCATATTAGAACCAGTCATATCTACAGATTTAATTTTAGCTATTTCTTTGATTTGAAAATAACTAATACTTCCAATTATATTTTTATTAGGTTTATCAGAACCTGATTTTATTCCTATTTTTTTTTTAATTAAAAAAGTAGTAGGTGGAGTTTTAATAATAAATTTAAAAGTTTTATCTGAATAAATTGTAATAACAACAGGAATAGGAATTCCTTTTTCAAAATTATTAGTCATATTATTAAATTTTTTACAAAAATCCATAATATTTATACCTTTTTGACCTAATGCTGGCCCAACTGGAGGACTAGGATTGGCCATTCCAGCTGATACTTGTAATTTTAAAAACGTTTGAATTTTTTTTTTCATTATTTTATTACCTTATATTTTAAAATATTTATAATTCTATAATATTAAATTATTTTAAATATAATCAAATTTTATAAAAAAATTATAGAATTTATAAAATAAAATACAATATTATCTAAAAAATATAAAATTAATGAAGTTAAAACTATTATTATAGTTATAATAAATGCATTACGTAATGTTTCTAAATGAGTAGGCCAAAATATTTTATTAATTTCTAAAATTATTTCATTAATAATTACATTTATTTTTTTTTTATTAATTATTTTTATAATTATAAAAATATTAACAAATATAATTAATGAAGTTAATAATATATTTAAAAATATATTAAATTTGTTATAAAAAAATAAACTTAATAAGAATAATAATAATATATACGCATATTTATTTATAAAAAATTTAATTATATTAAAATCTTTAATAATATTCATAATATCCTTTAAAATAATATAAATTATTGTTTAATAATAAAAATTAATTGTATTTAAAAATATTTATATATTATTTTTATAATTGTTAAAAATATATTTTATTATAAATTTATTAATAATATTATTTTAAAATAAAGCGGATAATGGGAATTGAACCCATATCATTAACTTGGAAGGCTAATATAATACCTTTATACTATATCCGCATTTTAAAATAAAAATAATAGATAATAGATAATAAATAATATTATGATGGGAGAAGGATTCGAACCTTCGAAGTCTAAGACGGCAGATTTACAGTCTGCTCCCTTTAACCACTCGGGAACCCCATCAATATTTATATAATTGCCGGCTACCGGAATTGAACTGGTGACCCACTGATTACAAATCAGTTGCTCTGCCTACTGAGCTAAGCCGGCATATTATTCAAAAACATTTAATTATAATATATTTTTAAAAAAAAACAATAGCTTTATTTAAATTACTTTAATAAATTTAAATTATAATAAATATAAGTTGCATTTTAAAACTACTTACAAAATTTAAAAACTAATATTTAAAATATTATAATGGAAATTTATGATTAATATTAAAAAAAAAAAAAGTATAAATATAGAAAAAGAACTTAAAAAATCATATCTTGATTACGCTATGTCTGTAATTATTTGTAGAGCATTACCAGATGTTAGAGACGGATTAAAACCAGTACATCGTAGAATATTATATGCAATGTACAAAATGAATAATAATTGGGTTAATATTTATAAAAAATCTGCTAGAATAGTTGGAGATGTAATTGGTAAATATCATCCTCATGGAGATAAAGCTGTATACGATTCAATTGTTAGAATGTCACAAACTTTTTCTTTAAGATATATTCTAATTGATGGACAAGGTAATTTTGGATCTATTGATGGTGATCATGCTGCTGCTATGAGATATACTGAAATTAGAATGTCAAAAATTGCATATGAATTATTATCTGATTTAGAAAAAAACACAGTAGAATTTATTCCAAATTATGACAATACTAAATTAATACCATCAGTTTTACCTTCAAAAATTCCTAATTTATTAATAAATGGTTCATCTGGTATTGCTGTAGGAATGGCAACTAATATACCGCCACATAATTTATCTGAAGTAATAAACGCTTGTATAAATTATATTAATAACAAAAATATTACTATTAAAAAATTAATGAAATATATTCCAGGACCAGATTTTCCAACATCAGCAATAATATACGGTACAGAAGAAATTAAAAAAGCTTATAAAACTGGAAGGGGAAAAATTTTAATAAGAGCAAATATTAAAATAGAAAAAAATCCAAAAAACAAAAATGAAAATATTATAATAAAAGAACTTCCATATCAAGTAAATAAATTATGTTTAATTAAAAGAATTTTAGAATTAATAAAAAAAAAAAAAATAAAAGAAATTAATAAAATACGTGATGAATCTGATAAAGATGGAATGAGAATAGTAATTGAATTAAAAAAAAAAACAATAACAAAAAAAATTTTAAAAAAATTATATTTATTAACAAAATTAGAAATTTCATTTAATATAAATATGGTAGCGTTACATAAAGGTCAACCAAAATTATTAAATATTAAAAATATTTTAGAAGCTTTTTTAAATCATAGAAGAGAAATTGTAACAAGAAGAACAAAATTTTTATTAAACAAAATAAAAGAAAGAACACATATTTTAGAAGGTTTAATTATTGCATTAATAAATATTAAAATTATAATTAAAATATTAAAAAAAGTAAAAACATTAAAAGAAGCAGAAAAAATACTAATATTTAATTATTGGAAATTTAAAAAATTTTATACTATAATAAAATATTCACAAGAAAATTTTGATCATCATGATTGGTTATATAAAAAAAAAAATATTGATAAAAAAAAATATTATTTTTCAATAAATCAAGTAAAAGCAATTTTAGATTTACGTTTACATAAATTAATTGGAATGGAATATAATAATTTAATTACCGAATATAAAAAATTAATTAAAAAAAGTATTAATTTAATAATGATTTTAAAAAACTCAAAATATTTAATAAATATTATTACAGAAGAATTAATAAATTTAAAAAAAAATTTTGGTGATAACAGACGTACAAAAATTAAATTTAATAATTATGAATTAAATTCTAAAAAAATTATATCAAATAAAAACATATTATTATTTATTACATATAAAGGCGATATTAATTATTATAAAAAAAAAATAAATATTAAAAAAAAAAAATATAAAGATTTAATACGTTGTTTTATATTTACAAATATTTATGAAAAAATTTTATTATTTTCAAATTTTGGTTTTTTATATTTAGTAGAAGTAAAAAATTTTATAAATTATAATTTTAAAAATCAAAAATATAATATTAAAAATATTTTAAAAATTAAAAAAAATGAATATATTAATAAAATTTTATCAATTAATAATATTAAAAAATTTAAATATATTATTATTACAACTAAAAAAGGTATATTTAAAAAAATAAATATTAAAAATTTTTTAAATATCAATTTAAAAAAAACTAAAATTATTAATTTAAATAAAAATGATGAAATAATTGATATTAATACAATTAATTTAAATAATGAAATTATTTTATTTTCATTAAATGGTAAAACAATATATTTTATAGAAAATAAAATTAAAGAAACTAATTTTAATAATTTAGGTGTTAAAATAATAAATTTAGAAAAAAACGATAAATTAATTTATACAATTATTAAAAATAATAAATATAAAAATATTTTAATTATAACAGAATATAAATATATTGTTAAAAAAATTAATAAAAATTATAATAAAAAAAATTTAAATAATAAATTTAATATTATAAATAACAGTAAAATAATTTCAATTATATATGATAATATTAAAAATTATATTTTTATAATTACTAACAAAAATAAAATATTTAAAATTAACACTAATAATAATATTAATAAAAATTTTTTAATAATTAACAAAAAACTAAATGAAAAAATAATTTTTTCCAAAAAAATTTTTGAAAATATAGAATATTAAATAAATTTACTTTAAATTAAAAAAAATAATAATTATATATAAATTCACATAATAATATTTATTTAATATATTTATTTTAAAACATTTTATTTTAATAATAAAATAAAATAAGATTTTATGTCAAATTATAAAAATATTAATTTATTTAAAAACAAAAAAAATATAAACAAAATAAATATTAATACAGGTAAATGGAAAAATTATAAATTATTTATTAATAATAATTATAATTTACGTCCAACAACAAGTATAATTAAAAAAATATTATTTAATTGGATTAAACCTATTATTAAAAATTCTATATGTTTAGATTGCTTTGCTGGTAGTGGTTCATTAGGAATAGAAGCATTATCTAATTATGCTAATAAAGTTTTTTTTTTAGATAATAATAAAAATATTATAAATCAATTAAAACAAAATTTAAAATTATTAAATTATAATAATTATAATAATTGCGTAATTAATATTAATACAATAAATTGGCTTAATATAAAAAGTAAAGTTCGTTTTAATATAGTATTTTTAGATCCACCTTTTAAAAAAAATTTATTAAATAAAACTATAAATTTATTAGAAAAAAATAAATATTTATCAAATACATCATTAATTTATATAGAATCAAAAAAAAAAAAAATAATAAAATTACCTAAAAATTGGTATATTAAAAAAATTAAAATCATAGGAAATGTTTTAATTAGATTATATTTACGTTTAAATATTTAAATTTTCGAAAAATATTTATTTATAAAATTATATTATAAATTCAAAATTTAAATAATGTTAAAATATAATGATTTATATTGGATGAATAAAGCATACAAATTAGCTTTAAAAGCAAAAAAAAACAATGAAATACCGATTGGATCAATACTTATGTTTAAAGATAAAATAATTAGTAAATCTTATAATAAATCTATTCAAAAAAACGATCCAACTGCACATTCAGAAATTAATGTTATAAGAAATAGTTGTAAAATATTAAAAAATAATTATTTATTAAATACAACACTTTATGTTACATTAGAACCTTGTATAATGTGTATAGGTGCTATATTAAACAGTAAAATTGAAAAAATAGTTTTTGGGGCATCATGTAACAAACTAGGCTCAATTAATTTTTTAATGAATACTTTAAATAATTTAGGTTATGATCATAAAATTAAAATTACTTCAGGTATATTAAAAAAAAAATGTTCACAAATTTTAAGAAATTTTTTTTTAAAATAATTTTTGATTTTTAATTTCTGTTAAACCATTAAATATAATTTTTTCTTTAAGTATTTCTTCAATTCTAATGAGTCTATTATATTTTGCTATTCGATCTGTTCTACTTATAGAACCTGTTTTAATTTGACCAGCTGAAGTTCCTACAGCTAAATCACAAATAGTTGTATCTTCAGTTTCTCCAGAACGATGCGATATTATAGTTGTATAACCATTTTTTTTAGCTATTTTAATTGTATTCAAAGTTTCAGTAAGAGTACCAATTTGATTATATTTTATTAAAATAGAATTTGCAACATTATTAATAATACCTTTTTTTAATAAATCAGGATTTGTAACAAACAAATCATCACCAACAAGTTGAATTTTATTACCCATAATTTTTGTTTGATAAACAAATCCTTCCCAATCAGATTCATCTAATCCATCTTCTATAGATAATATTGGATATTTATTTGTTAATTTTTTTAAAAAATCACTAAATTCTATAGATGTGAATTCTTTTTTAATATTATTTTCTGATATTATATATTTTTTATCTTTATATAATTCTGATGCTGCACAATCAATAGCCAAAGATATATCTTTATATAATTTATAACCAGAATTTTCAATAGCTTCGATAATTAAATCAAAAGCTTCATCATTTGATTTTAAATTTGGAGCATAACCACCTTCATCACCAACCGAAGTTATCATATTTTTTTTTTTAAGAATTTTACCTAAATTATGAAATATATTTGCGCTAATTATTATTGAATCTTTAAAAGTTTTTGCGTTTATAGGTTGTATCATAAATTCTTGAATATCTATATTATTATCAGCATGTTTTCCACCGTTAATTATATTTATCATTGGTAATGGCATTGAAAATATTTTAGGAGTTCCATTTAATTCAGATATATATTCATATAAAGGTATGCATTTATAATACGCTGCAGCTTTTACGTTTGCTAAAGATACACTTAAAATAGAATTAGCACCTAATTTTGATTTATTTTTAGTACCATCTAATTTAATCATTAAATTATCAATATAATTTTGATTTAACGAATCTTCATTAATAAGAATACGTGAAATTTTTTTATTAATAATATCAACTGATTTTAAAACACCTTTACCTAAAAATCTTAATTTATCATCATCTCTTAATTCTAATGATTCATAAGTACCAGTAGACGAACCAGAAGGAACCGAAGCTATACCTATAAAACCACTATTTAAATGAACTTCAGTTTCAACAGTTGGAAAACCTCTAGAATCCAAAATTTCTCTAGCTATTATTTTTTTAATTTTAGACATTTTATCCTTATTTATAATAAATAAATTTATAAAATATTTAATTTTGAAAAAAAAATTTAAAATATAATAATTAATGTTATTTGTAATTAAATTCCATTCAAAAGTAATTAAATTATTATTTATTATGTAAATATAATAAAAATTATCATAATAATTTTAAAACATTAATATTTTTAACATTTATAAAGTGTTTTTAAAAAATAAATTCATACTTGACAATTTTTAAAATTTATTTATTTTAAAAATTTAATTTTAAATAACATATTTAAAATAAAAAAGGTTAAAATGGTAACAATTAATCAATTAATTAGAAAATCTAGATTATCAAAAAAAAATAAAAGTAACGTACCAGCATTAAAAAATTGTCCTCAAAAAAGAGGTGTATGTATTAAAGTATATACCACTACTCCTAAAAAACCTAATTCAGCATTACGAAAAGTTTGTAGAGTACGTCTAACTAATGGTTTTGAAGTTACTTCATATATTGGAGGAGAAGGACATAATCTACAAGAACATTCAGTTGTGTTAATTAGAGGTGGAAGAGTTAAAGATTTACCTGGTGTAAGATATCACACTATTAGAGGATCACTTGATTGTAATGGCGTAAAAGATAGAAAAAAATCAAGATCTAAATATGGCGTTAAAAAACCAAAATAATTTTTAAAATTAATAATATATTTATATTATTAAATATGGAGTTATATGTCACGTAAAAAAAAAATAAAAAAACATAAAATTTTACCGGATCCAAAATTTAAATCAAAATTATTAACAAAATTTATTAACATAATAATGGTTAACGGTAAAAAAACTTTAGCTCAATCAATAGTATATAATGCTTTAGAAAATTTAATAAATTATACTAAAAATTTTTCGTTAGAAGTATTTAAAAAAGCTATTATAAATATTGGTCCATTAGTAGAAGTTAAATCACGTAAAATAGGCGGAGCAAATTATCAAGTACCAATTGAAGTTAATTTGAAAAGAAGAAATTCGTTAGCAATGAGATGGATTATTAAAGCAGCACAAAAACGTAAAAATAAATCTATGTCATTAAAATTATCAAATGAATTATTTGACGCGTCAAATAATAAAGGATTAGCATTTAAAAAACGCGAAAATGTCCATAAAATGGCTGAAGCAAATAAAGCATTTGCACATTATAAATGGTAATAATTTTAAAAATAAGGAGTTTAAATGGTAAGAAAGACACCTATTGAATATTATCGTAATATTGGTATTAGCGCACATATAGACGCAGGTAAAACAACAATTACTGAACGTATTTTATTTTATACTGGAGTTAACCATAAAATTGGTGAAGTTCACGATGGAACAGCAACTATGGATTGGATGGAACAAGAACAAGAAAGAGGTATTACAATAACTGCAGCATCTACAACAACATTTTGGTCTGGTATGTCAAATCAATTTAAACCACATAAAATTAATATAATAGATACTCCAGGACATGTTGATTTTACTATTGAAGTTGAAAGGTCAATGAGAGTATTAGATGGTGTAATAATGGTATATTGTTCAGTTGGCGGAGTTCAACCACAATCTGAAACTGTATGGAAGCAAGCTAATAAATATAATGTTCCTAGAATTGCATTTATAAATAAAATGGATAGAATTGGTGCTGATTTTTTTAAAGTAATAAAGCAAATAAAAAAACGTTTAAATTCAGAACCAGTTCCAATACAAATTCCAATAGGAAAAGAAGAAAAATTTATCGGAATTATAGATTTAATTAAAATGAAAGCTGTTATATGGAATGATTTTGATTTAGGTAATACTTTTAAATACAAAAAAATTCCAGATAATATGAAAATTATATCTAAAAAATGGAATAAAAAATTATTAGAATACGCTGCAGAAGTATCAGAAGAATTAATGCAAAAATATTTAGATGGTAAAAAAATAAGCGATATTGAAATAAAAAAATCCTTAAGAAAACGTGTTTTAAACAACGAAATAACTTTAATTACATGTGGGTCAGCATTTAAAAACAAGGGTGTTCAAGCTTTATTGGATTCAATAATAGAATATTTACCATCACCTAAAGATATTAAATATATAAATGGTATTTCAAAAGACAAAAAAAAAATAAAACGTTTATCAAATGACAAAGAACCTTTTTCAGCATTAGCTTTTAAAATTATTAACGATCCTTATGTCGGAAATTTAACTTTTTTAAGAGTTTATTCAGGTTTTATTAATTCAGGAGATATTGTATTAAATTCAACAAAATTAATAAGAGAAAGATTTGGTCGTATTTTACAAATGCATGCTAATAAAAGAGAAGAAATTAAAAAAGTTTTTACTGGAGATATATTTGCAGCTATAGGTTTAAAAAATGTTATAACTGGAGATACTTTATGTGATATAAATAATCCAATAGTTTTAGAAAAAATGGAATTCCCTTTACCAGTAATTTCAATAGCAGTTGAACCTAAAACTAAAAGCGATCAAGAAAAAATGAGTATAGCTTTAAATCGTTTATCAAAAGAAGATCCATCATTCAAAGTGCTAATAGATTTAGAAACAAACCAAACAATAATATCAGGTATGGGAGAATTGCATCTTGATATTATAGTAGAAAGAATGAAGCGTGAGTTTAATGTTGAAGCAAATATTGGCAAACCTCAAGTAGCATATCGTGAAACAATTAAAAAAAAAAGTTTAAATATTGAAGGAAAATATATTAAACAAACTGGAGGACGAGGACAATATGGGCATGTAGTTATTGATATTTATCCATTAAATTTAAATTTAAATTTAAATAACTATGAATTTATTAATAATATTAAAGGAGGAGTTATTCCTAATGAATATATTTTAGCAATTAAAAAGGGTATTAAAGAACAATTAAAATCTGGACCATTAGCAGGTTATCCAGTTGTCAATATTGGTGTACGTTTACATTACGGATCGTATCATGATGTTGATTCATCAGAAATTGCTTTTAAAATAGCTGCATCTATGGCATTTAAAGAAGGTTTTAA
The DNA here is from genome assembly GCF_029910555.1 of Candidatus Psyllophila symbiotica. Classification (NCBI taxonomy): domain Bacteria; kingdom Pseudomonadati; phylum Pseudomonadota; class Gammaproteobacteria; order Enterobacterales; family Enterobacteriaceae; genus Candidatus Psyllophila; species Candidatus Psyllophila symbiotica. Next base: position 187,857 of record NZ_CP092142.1, on the reverse strand, counting down.
AAAATCAAAACCAATATTACTTGAACCGATTATGAAAGTAGAAGTTGAAACACCTAAAAATTATATAGGTGATATAATTGGTGATTTAAGTAGAAGAAGAGGTATTTTAAAAGGCCAAGAAAATAATTTAAATAATATAATTATTTACGCAGAAGTTCCTTTATCTGAAATGTTTGGATATGCTACTAACTTAAGATCATTAACTAAAGGAAGAGCATTCTATTATATGAAATTTATTAAATATGATTTAACACCTAATAATATATCTAAAAAAATTATAAAAAAAAGAGGATATTAGTAATTTTATTATTTATAATTAACTTTAAATTAAAATCTAATTATTAATATAATTTTAAAATAATATATTTTAAATAAAGCAAAAACTAAAATTAAAATTTAATTATTAATATAATTATAAAAAATATTTTAAATTAAACAAAAAACTAAAATTAAAAGGAAATTATTTTGTCAAAAAAAAAATTTGAACGCAAAAAAATACACTTAAATGTTGGAACTATAGGTCATGTTGATCATGGTAAAACAACTTTAACATCAGCAATTACTACAATTTTAGCTAAAAAATATGGCGGTACAGCAAAAGCATTTGAACAAATCGACAGTGCACCGGAAGAAAAAGCTAGAGGTATTACAATTAATACTTCACATGTTGAATATGATACAAATATTCGTCATTATGCTCACGTTGATTGTCCTGGACATGCTGATTATGTTAAAAATATGATTACAGGAGCAGCTCAAATGGACGGAGCAATATTAGTAGTAGCAGCGACTGATGGACCAATGCCACAAACTAGAGAGCATATTTTACTTAGTCGACAAGTAGGTGTTCCTTATATAATTGTTTTTTTAAATAAATGCGATATGGTTAAAGATGAAGAACTTTTAGAATTAGTAGAAATGGAAGTAAGAGAGCTTTTAACACAATACAATTTTCCAGGTGATACAACACCAGTAATTAGAGGATCAGCGTTAAAAGCTTTAGATGGAAATTCAAAATGGGTAAACAAAATTATAGATCTTTCAAATAGTTTAGATACATATATCCCTAATCCTAAAAGATTGATTGAAAAAGATTTTTTATTACCTATTGAAGATGTTTTTTCAATTTCTGGTAGAGGTACAGTAGTAACTGGTAGAGTTGAAAGAGGAATTATCAAAATTGGTGAAGAAATCGAAATAATAGGAATTAAAAATACTGTTAAAACTACTTGTACAGGTGTTGAAATGTTTCGTAAATTATTAGATGAAGGAAGAGCTGGAGAAAATATAGGTGTTTTACTAAGAGGTATAAAACGAGAAGACATTGAGAGAGGACAGGTATTAGCAAAACCAGGATCAATAAAACCCCATACTGTTTTTGAGTCAGAAGTTTATATATTAAATAAAGAAGAAGGAGGTAGACATACACCATTTTTTAAAGGTTACAGACCACAATTTTATTTTAGAACAACTGATGTTACAGGTAATATTGAATTTTCACAAAATAATATTGAAATGGTTATGCCAGGAGATAATATTAAAATGATAGTTACTTTAATAAGTCCAATAGCTATGGACGTAGGTTTGAGATTTGCTATTAGAGAAGGTGGTAAAACTGTAGGTGCTGGAATAGTAACGAAAATAATTTCTTAATTTTACACGGGGCACTAAGTGCCCTACTTTAAACAAAATAAATTGTTTTAAAAATAACAAACATTAATAACTAATTATATTAATAATTATTTTAAATTGGTTTTAAATGAAAACTATTGAAGAAATAAAAAAACAAATTAATAATAATTTAATTTTAATATATATGAAAGGTACACCTAAAAATCCTAATTGCTCTTTTTCAGAAAAAGCTGTTCAAATTTTATTTAAATGTTGTAATAAATTTTCATATGTTAATATTTTAGAAAAACCATTTATAAAACAAGAACTACCTAAATATTCAAATTGGTATACTTTTCCTCAAATATGGATTAATAAAGAATTTATAGGAGGTTATGATATTATTAAATATCTTTATAAAACTAAAGAATTACAAAAAATGATTAAAAATATTCAAAAATAAAAATTTTATATTACTATTGGCATTATAATGTGTAAATATTTGATATTTTTACTAATATATGTTATTTGAATACTATTATCCAAATCTTTAATTAATATTTTGATATATTTTTTAACAAATGAATTTAATATAGATAAAATATAATTTAAATTAACACCAATTTTTATTTTAGGTCCATTATAAATAATTTCAATAAATTCTTCCGCTTTTTCTTTTGGCGGTTTATATGTTTTTATTTTTAAATTATTTTTATTTAAAATTAAATATACAATATTAAATTTTTCACTTGCTAAAATAGATACACGTTTAATAGCTTCTTTAAAATCATCTGAATTTATTTCAAAACTTTCTCCTTTTTTATTATCTAATAAATTTTTATAATTTGGATAATTTCCATTTATTAATTTTGAAGTAAATATTAAATTTTTAATATATATACGTATATTGTTTTTACCTATTTGTAATTTCATATCACCTTTTTTTAATAAACGCATTATTTCTAAAATTCCTTTTTTAGGTATAATTATAGAACAAAATGGTAATTCTTGCGTAATATATAAAGTACAAATAGATAATCTATGTCCATCTGAAGCAGTGCATTGTATTATATTTTTTTTGATTTCCAAAAATATGCCATTTAATGAATATTTAATATCATTATTTGATATTGAAAAATAAGTGCTGTTAATAATATTTTTAAACACATGCTGATTTAATATAAATTCCAATTGATTTTTAATAATCCATTTATCTATACTAGGAAAATTATTTGATGGCAATGTAGATAAACAAAATTTAATTTTTTTTGTTTTCATAAATATTAAATCTTTTTCTAATTTTATTAAAATTTCAGAATTATCTGGTAAATTTTTAAATATATTTATAAAATTTTTAGTGGAAACTGTTATTGATCCATCTTCAGAATTTCCACATAATTTAACTTTTGATATTATTTCCATTTCTTGATTAGCATGAGTAACTAATAAAATATTATTTTTAACTTTTAATAAAATATTATTATATATATATAAATTATTAGTATTTAATATATAATTTAATTGATAAACATTATTTAAAAATGTCTCTTTAATAATATCAAATTTCATGTTTTATTCCTTATAAATATTATATTTATATAAATAATGGGTCGTGCGGGATTTGAACCTGCGACCAATTGATTAAAAGTCAAGTGCTCTACCAACTGAGCTAACGACCCATTAATTATATAAATAATTGTACTAAAAATATTTAAAATTAGCAATAAATAATTTTAAAAATATATAAAAAATTATTATACATATTTTAAATTAATTAAAATATTTAAATACATTTTAAATAAACTAAATAAATATTTAAAAATAATAAAATTATAAAAACAAGTTATTTTAGAAATAATAATAATTCCTTGACATTATAAATAAATATTTTAGAATTAAATTGTTTAAAAATATTTTTAAAATTAAATAATTTTAAATAAAATTATTTTTAAATTTATATGGGCACTCACAGAAAAATATTTTTAATAAATTAAAAATTAATTTTTTTAGAGTCAATAAATAAACATGTAAATTTAAAATTAGTTTTAAAGAAAAAAAATTTGTTCTCAAATTGAAGAGTTTGATCATGGCTCAGATTGAACGCTAGCGGCAAGCTTAACACATGCAAGTCGAGCGGCAACGAAAAATAGTTTAACTATTTTGACGGCGAGCGGCGAACGGGTGAGTAATATCTGGGGAACTACCCAATGGAAGGGAATAACTATTAGAAATGATAGCTAATACCATATAATGTCTTGTAAAAAGACCAAAGGGGTAAATAATATCATGCCATTGAATGTGCCCAGACGAGATTAGCTAGTAAGCGAGGTAAAGGCTCACTTAGGCAATAATCTCTAGCTGGTCTGAGAGGACGACCAGCCACACTGGAACTGAGACACGGTCCAGACTCTTACGGGAGGCAGCAGTGGGGAATATTGCACAATGGGCGAAAGCCTGATGCAGCTATGCCGCGTGTGCGATGAAGACCTTAGGGTTGTAAAGCACTTTCAGAGGGAAAGAAAAAAATTAACTTAATATGTTAATAATTGACGTTACCTTCAAAAGAAGCACCGGCTAACTCCGTGCCAGCAGCCGCGGTAATACGGGGGGTGCGAGCGTTAATCGGAATTACTGGGCGTAAAGAGCACGTAGGCGGTATATTAAGTCAGATGTGAAATCCCTAAGCTTAACTTAGGAACTGCATTTGAAACTAATAAACTAGAGTTTTGTAGAGGGGGGTAGAATTCCAGGTGTAGCGGTGAAATGCGCAGATATCTGGAGGAATACCAGTGGCGAAGGCGACCCCCTGGGCAAAAACTGACGCTGAGGCACGAAAGCGTGGGGAGCAAACAGGATTAGATACCCTGGTAGTCCACGCCGTAAACAATGTCGATTTGAAAGTTGTATCCTTGAGATATAGCTTTCGTAGCTAACGTGTTAAATCGACCGCCTGGGGAGTACGACCGCAAGGTTAAAACTCAAATGAATTGACGGGGGCCCGCACAAGCGGTGGAGCATGTGGTTTAATTCGATGCAACGCGAAAAACCTTACCTACTCTTGACATCCAGAAAACATTTCAGAAATGAAATTGGTCCTATTGGAATTCTGAGACAGGTGGTGCATGGTTGTCGTCAGCTCGTGTCGTGAGATGTTGGGTTAAGTCCCGCAACGAGCGCAACCCTTATCCTTTGTTGCCATCGAGAAAGTCGGGAACTCAAAGGAGCCTGCCAGTGATAAACTGGAGGAAGGTGAGGACGACGTCAAGTCATCATGGCCCTTATGAGTAGGGCTACACACGTGCTACAATGGTGTACACAAAGAGTAGCTAACTCGCGAGAGCAAGCCAATCTCAAAAAAACAGTCTCAGTTCGGATTGAAGTCTGCAACTCGACTTCATGAAGTCGGAATCGCTAGTAATCGCGAATCAGCATGTCGTGGTGAATACGTTCTCGGGGTTTGTACACACCGCCCGTCAAACCATGGAAGTGAGCTGTAAAAGAAGTAATTAGCTTAATCTAAGGAAGGGCAATTACCACTTTGTGGTTCATAACTGGGGTGAAGTCGTAACAAGGTAACCGTAGGGGAACCTGCGGTTGGATCACCTCCTTACTTTATTAAAAACGTGAGTGCCCATATAAATTTTAAAATATAACAAATATTCAAAAATAGGCTTGTAGCTCAGATGGTCAGAGCACACCCCTGATAAGGGTGAGGTCGGTGGTTCAATTCCACTCAGGCCTAAATTTTATATTTTAACTGACCTATTAAATTATTAAAATATTTTAAAAATATCCCCTTTTATTTTAAAGGGGCTATAGCTCAGCTGGTAGAGCGCCTGCCTTGCAAGTAGGAGGTCAGCGGTTCGACCCCGCTTAGCTCCATATTGTTTATATATTAAAGTAAAATTATATACATTATAAACATTATTATTTAAAATTCAAAAATATTAATTTATACATTTTAAGTTTTATAAAATTAAGAAACTAAGCGTATACGGTGGATGCCTAGGCAATCAGAGGCGAAGAAGGGCGTGCAAATCTGCGAAAAGCATTGATAAGGTGATTGACCCGATAAAATCAATGATACCCGAATGGGGAAACCCAGTGTTTTTAAAACACTATTTTGTTATGAATACATAATAACAAAAAGCAAACCAGGTGAACTGAAACATCTAAGTAACCTGAGGAAAAAAAATCAATTGAGATTCCCTTAGTAGTGGCGAGCGAAATGGGACAAGTCAAGAGATATTTTAAAAAAATATATTTTAGTAGAAGTTTTTGGAAAAAAACATAATATAGGGTGATAGTCCCGTATACAAAAAATTATATTTTTTTTTCTCTAATAGTAAAACGGGACACGTGTAATCCTGTTTGAATACGGGGGGACCATCCTCCAAGACTAAATACTCCTGATTGACCGATAGTGAACTAGTACCGTGAGGGAAAGGTGAAAAGAACCCCGGAAGGGGAGTGAAATAGAACCTGAAACCGTATACGTACAAGCAGTAGAAGCATTTATATAATGTAACTGCGTACCTTTTGTATAATGGGTCAGCGACTTATATTTTGTAGCAAGGTTAACCATATAGGGTAGCCAAAGGGAAACCGAGTCTTAAATGGGCAAATAGTTTCAAGATATAGACCCGAAACCCGGTGATCTAACCATGAGCAAGTTGAAAATTAATTAAAACTAATTGAAGGACTGAACTGACTAATGTTGAAAAATTAGCAGATGACTTGTGGTTAGGGGTGAAAGGCCAATCAAACCGGGAGATAGCTGGTTCTCCTCGAAAGCTATTTAGGTAGCGCCTCATGTAATTCATCTTCGAGGGTAGAGCACTGTTTCGGGTAAGGAATCTACCGATTTTTGAACCGTTGCAAACTCCGAATATCGAAGAATGTTATCATGGGAGACACACGGCGAGTGCTAACATTCGTCGTGAAAAGGGAAACAACCCAGACCACCAGCTAAGGTCCCAAAATTATAGTTAAGTGGAAAACGATGTGGGGGGGCATAAACAACCAGGATGTTGACTTAGAAGCAGCCATCATTTAAAGAAAGCGTAATAGCTCACTGGTCGAGTCAACCTGCGCGGAAGATGTAACGGGGCTAAACTATATACCGAAGCTGTGGTAACAATATTTATTATTGTTAGGTAGAGGAGCGTTCTGTAAGCTGTTGAAGGAAAATTGAAAAATTTTCTGGAGGTATCAGAAGTGCGAATGCTGACATAAGTAACGATAAAGCGGGTGAAAAACCTGCTCGCCGAAAAACTAAGGTTTCCTGTCCAATGTTAATCAAGGCAGGGTAAGTCGGTCTCTAAGATGAGGCTGAAAAGCGTAGTCGATGAACAACAGGTTAATATTCCTGTACTTTATTTTTATTGCTAAAAAAGGGACGAAGAAGGCTAAACTATCCAGGTGTCGGTTGTCTTGGTTTAAGTACGTAGAAGTTTTAACTTTAAGATACAATGAATAATCATTAAATATGATAAATTAGTTAATGCCATACTTACAAGAAAAGCTTTTAAAGCAAAAATAAAAATAAAGCCGTACTACAAACCAACACAGGTGGTTAAGTAGAGAATACTAAGGCGCTTGAGAGAACTCGGGTGAAGGAACTAGGCAAAATAGTGTCGTAACTTTGGGAAAAGGCACGCTGGTATTAAGTAAAATTCTAAACGAATCAAGCTGAATCCAGTCGCAGATAATAGCTGGCTGCAACTGTTTAATAAAAACATAGCACTGTGCAAACACGTAAGTGGAAGTATACGGTGTGACGCCTGCCCGGTGCTGGAAGGTTAATTAATAGAGTTAGTAGAAATACAAAGCTTTTGATCGAAGCCCCAGTAAACGGCGGCCGTAACTATAACGGTCCTAAGGTAGCGAAATTCCTTGTCGGGTAAGTTCCGACCTGCACGAATGGCGTAATGATGGCCAGACTGTCTCCACCCGAGACTCAGTGAAATTGAAATTGCTGTGAAGATGCAGTGTACCCGCGGCAAGACGGAAAGACCCCGTGAACCTTTACTATAGCTTGATATTGAATATTAATTTTTAATGTATAGGATAGGTGGGAGGTTTTAAACTTAAAACGCAAGTTTTAATTAAGCCATACTTGAAATACCACCCTTTAAAATTTAATATTCTAATTTAATTCCATTATCTGGAATAAAGACAATGTCTGGTGGGTAGTTTGACTGGGGCGGTCTCCTCCTAAAGAGTAACGGAGGAGCACAAAGGTTAGCTAATTACGGTCAGAAATCGTAATTTTAAGTGCAAAGGCATAAGCTAGCTTAACTGCGAGAGTGACAACTCGAGCAGATGCGAAAGCAGGTCTTAGTGATCCGGTGGTTCTGCATGGAAAGGCCATCGCTCAACGAATAAAAGGTACTCCGGGGATAACAGGCTAATACCGCCCAAGAGTTCATATCGACGGCGGTGTTTGGCACCTCGATGTCGGCTCATCGCATCCTGGAGCTGAAGAAGGTTCCAAGGGTTGGGCTGTTCGCCCATTAAAGCGGAACGCGAGCTGGGTTCAGAACGTCGTGAGACAGTTCGGTCTCTATCCGTCGTGGGCGTTGGAAGATTGAGAGGGGTTGCTTCTAGTACGAGAGGAGCGAAGTGAACGTACCGCTGATGTTCGGGTTATCATGCCAATGGTACTGCCCGGTAGTTAAGTACGGAAGAGATAAGCGCTGAAAGCATATAAGTGCGAAACTTGCCTCAAGATAAATCTTCCCAGAACCTTATGGTTCCTAAAGGGACGTTTGAGACTAAGACGTTGATAGGTTGGGTGTGTAAGTATAGCAATATATTAAGCTAACCAATACTAATGAACCGTGAGACTTAATTTTATATAACTAAATATTTAAATAATTTTAAAATATTTATTAATTTTATTTTTTAAATTTTTATTTGCCTGGCATTAATAGCACAGTAGCACCACCTGATTCCATCCCGAACTCAGAAGTGAAATACTGTATCGCCGATGGTAGTGTGAGGATCCCTCATGTGAGAGTAGGAAAATGCCAGGCATTTATATTTAAAAAATTTAAAATTATTAATTTAATAAATTAAATCAATTTAATAAATTTTTTTTTTTTTTTCCCTTTTGTTTCGAATTTTATTTTGCCATTTTTTAATGCAAATAATGTATAATCTTTAGCACAACCTACATTTTCACCAGCATGAAATTTATTCCCATTTTGCCTAACAATAATATTCCCAGCTAAAACTATTTCACCACCAAATTTTTTAACACCTAATCTTTTAGATTTAGAATCTCGTCCATTTCTAGTAGAACCACCAGCTTTTTTTTGAGCCATATTTTTCCTTATTTTTATTTAATTATTTTAATTATTTTAACTTCTGTATATTTTTGTCGATGACCTATTTGTTTTAAATGATGTTTTCTACGTTTAAATTTAATAATTTTTTTTTTAATATCTTTACCATGATTAATAATTTCAGCTTCTATTATAATATTTTCAACAAAAGGATTTCCAATTTTAATATATTTATTTTTAACAAACAAAAGAATTTTTTCAAATTTAATTATTTCCCCTATTTTATTATTTATTTTTTCAAGGCGTAAAATTTTATTTTTAACAATCTTATATTGTTTACCACCATTAATTATAATTGCATACATAATAAACCTTATGTAAATAATTTTAGTAATATATAATAATTAATTATATTTATTCCATTCTCTACCATCTTTTTTAATTAAAAAATTTGATTCTTCAGGTCCCCATGAACCGGATTTATATAAAATAGGTTTTTTTTTAGTAATTTTACAACCATTTATTATAGGATCTATCCATTTCCAAGATTCTTCTAATTCTTCGCAACTAACAAAATGCGACTGAATACCATACATTATTTCTAATATTAAAAGTTCATAAGCATCTGTTTTATATTCATTATTTCTATAAAAATTAAAATCAAGTTTTGTTAATTGTAATTCATATTTATTTTTTAAACCAGGTAATTTATTTAAAATTTGCATTTCAACCCCTTCGTTTGGTTGTAAACGAATTATTAGTTTATTTTGAAAATTTTTTTTATTAAATTCTTTAAATAAATTAATAGGTAAATTTTTGAAATAAATTACAATTTCTGAAAATTTTTTTTTTAATCTTTTTCCACTACGTAAATAAAATGGTACGCCTGCCCAATTTAAATTATCAATATCAACACGTAAAGAAACAAAAGTTTCAGTATTACTATTTTTATCTAAATTTATTTCATCTAAATAACCTGGTACATTTATTCCATTAATTTTTCCAAAAGTATATTGCCCTAAAACTATTTTTTCATTAATATTATTATAATCAATTTTTCTTAATGAACGTACAATTTTTATTTTTTTTTCTCTAATACTATTAGTATTTAAATTTTTTGGAGATTCCATAGCAATTATACTTAAAATTTGTAATAAATGATTTTGTATCATATCTTTAATTTGACCTGTTTTATCAAAATATTCTATTCTACCTTCAATTCCCACTTCTTCTGAAACTGTAATTTGAACAGAATCAATAATATGATTACCCCAATTATTTAAAAAAAAACTATTAGAAAATCTAAAAGCTAATAAATTTAAAATAGTTTCTTTACCTAAATAATGATCAATTCTGTAAACTTGAGATTCATTAAAATATTTTAAAATTTTTTTATTAATATAATTATACGATTCTAAATTTGTTCCTAAAGGTTTTTCTATAACAATACGTGAAGTTTTTTTATTTATTTTTGCTTTTCCTAATCCATCACATATAGCAGAAAAAGTACTTGATGGCATAGCACAATAATTAATTGAAACGCGATTTTTTTGATCTAAAATTTTTTTTAATTTTATGAAATTGTCACTATAATATACATCTAAATTACAAAATTTAAAACGAGAAATAAATTTTAACCAAATTTTTTCATTAATTTTTTCTTTTAAAAAAGTAACTAATGATTTTCTTATCATATTAATATAATCTATTTTATGCCATTTAGAACGTCCAACTCCAATTACACAAGTATTATTATGAATATTATTAGTTTTTTCCAAATAATATAATGATGGTAATATCTTGCGTTTAGATAAATCACCTTTAACTCCAAAAATTATGAAGTCACATGGTTTAATTTTTTCCATATAAATTCTCAAAATATTAAAATAATTTTAAATAAAATTATAATTATTTTAATTTTAAATAAACAACTATTTTAAAAAATAAATTAAATTAATTTTTTAATATTTTTATAATTTTTAAAAAATTATTAATATTTAAAGATGAATTACCAATTAATAAACCATCAATATCTTGTTGCATTAATAATTCTTTAGCATTTTTATAATTAACAGAACCACCATATTGTATTATAATTTGTTTAGATATTTTTTTATCATATAAACTAATTGTTGATCGTATAAATTTATGTATTTTTTGAACATCTTTAAAATTTGCAGAAACTTTATTACCAATAGCCCATACAGGTTCATATGCAATAACACAATTTTTAAACACTTTAATACCTAAATTTTTAATAATTAAATTAATTTGATTAAAACAAATTTCTTTAGTTTTATTTTTTTTTTTTTCTTCTAATGTTTCACCAATGCATAAAATTGGAATTAAATTATTTTTTTTAACATTTATAAATTTTTTTAAAATTTCAAAATCAGTTTCATTATGATAAATACGTCTTTCAGAATGACCTATTAATACATATTTTACACCTATATCTTTTAACATTGAAATCGATACATCACCAGTAAAAGCACCGGATAAATTAACATCAACATTTTGAGCGCATATAGTAATATTAGTATTTTTAATTTCTTTTATAGATGTATGTAAATAAACCAACGGAGGAGCAATAGCAATATTATATAATTTTTTTTTATTTAATTTATAACATAATTTTTTTAAAAAAACATTAACAAAATATTTATTTCCATTTAATTTCCAATTGGCAATAATTAAAGGGAATTTCATGTTATTCCTTAATTTTTAAAATTGTAAATTATTAAAAATTATATAATAATATTTTAAAACAACAAAAATATTATATAATTATAATTAATATAAATTCAATTAAAATATTTGATTTATTATTTTAAAAATATTATTCTATTACTAAAATAAAATTATTTATATAAATTTAAATTACTTAAGGAAACAAATGCCTAATATTAAAATTTTTGCAGGAAATTCAAATACTGAAATTGCTAAAAAAATATCAAAAAAATTAAAAATTAATTTAAGTTGTTCTCATGTTGGACGTTTTAGTGACGGAGAAATCAATATTCAGGTAAATGAAAATGTTAGAGGAGATGATGTATTTATAATACAATCAATTTGTTCGCCAAGTAATGATAATTTAATGGAACTACTTATTATGGTTGATGCGCTTAGAAGGGCATCGGCAGGACGTATTACCGCTGTAATTCCATATTTTGGATACGCTAGACAAGATAGAAAAATTTATTCATCCCGTGTACCAATAACTGCAAAATTAATAGCTAACTTTTTAACAAATGTAGGAGTTAATCGTATATTAACTGTAGATTTACATTCAGAACAAATTCAAGGATTTTTTGATATTCCTGTAGATAATATATTTGGTAGTTTAATTTTTTATAAAGATATAATTAAAAAAAAGAAAGAAGATAAAATTACAATAGTATCCCCAGATATTGGAGGAGTTATAAGAGCAAGAGCTATATCAAAAATTTTAAACGATGTTAATATTGCTATAATAGATAAACGCAGAAATAATTCAAATACTTCACAAGTAATGCATATAATAGGTAATATTATTAATAAAAATTGTATACTAATAGATGATATGATTGACACTGGAGGTACTTTATGTAAAGCAGCCAAAGCTTTAAAAAAAAATGGTGCTACTAAGGTTTATGCATATGTAACACATCCTGTGTTTTCAGGTAATTCTACACAATATATGAAATATTCTGAAATTGATGAAATTACTGTTTGTGATAGTATTCCATTATCTAAAAAAATTTCTGAAAGTATTAAAATAAACACACAAACATTATCAAATATACTTGCTGAATCTATACGTAGAATACATAATGGTCAATCAATATCAGAAATGTTCAAAATTTAATAAATATTATTAATTTTAAAAAATTTAATTTAAAACAATCTATTTTAAAAAGGATAATTATGAATAAAAACAAAATAAATAAAAATTTAAATAATCAATTAAATTTAGAAAATTATTCATCAAATTTATATTTACAAATGAGTGCATGGTGTAATATTGAAAATTATAAAAATGCATCTATTTTTTTTAAAAAAAACTCAGAAGAAGAATTAAAACATATGGAAAAAATATTTAATTTTTTATGTGATATTAATATATTACCAATATTAAATTTTAATATTTATTTTAAAATAAATTTTAATTCCATACAAGATATTTTTAAAAAAGCTTATATTAACGAAAAAAAAATAACACGTAATATTAATTATATATCAAATATTGCATTTAAAAAAAGAGATTTTAAAACTTTTCATTTTTTAAGTTGGTATATTTTAAAACAAAATGAAGAAGAAAAAATACTAAAAACAATTTTAGATAATTTAAAATTTTTTAATTATAATAACAAAAATTTTTTAATTTTTGATAATTTATTTTTATCAAAATACATTTAAATTCAAAATAAAATTAAATAATTATTTAATTACTTTTATTAATTTAAAATTTAATGAATTTATAAAATAATTTTATAATTTTCAATTTTTTTAATAAATTTCTTAGGTATTTCTTTAATAAATCTAGATGGTATTGGAAATATATTTTTACCATGCAAATAACGACTTTTAGTATAAGTTAATATTAATTTTTTTTTTGCTCTTGTTATTCCAACATAAGCTAATCTTCTTTCTTCTTCTAAAGATTTACTATTAATTATAAATTTATTAGGGAATATCCCTTCTTCCATTCCAATTATAAATACCTGATTAAATTCCAATCCTTTAGAAGAATGTAAAGTCATTAATTTCACTGAATCAATTTTCTTAATATCTATGTTATCATTATTTAATATAATATTTGATAAAAATAATTTTAAAATTTCAGTTTCTTTAATATTTTCAAAATAAAATTTTTTACTTAATTCAATTAATTCATATACATTATTAATCCTAATTTTAAAATCTTCTTTTTTTTTATACATTAAAAATAAGTCAATTTTTTGAATAATATAATTTATTTGTTCATATAATTTTAAATTTATTATTTTTTTTTTTATTTCATTAATTAAAATAAAAAAACCATTTAAATTTAAAAATTGACGATTTTTTAAAATTTTATATTTTAAAATTTTATATACTGCTTTAAATAAAGATATTTTATATTTTTTTGAAATTTCATTTATTTTATTAATAGTATTAATACCAATACCTCTTTTAGGAGTATTAATAATTTTTAAAAATGAAATATTATCATTATTATTTAAAATAAAACGTAAATAAAAAATTATTAATTTAATTTCTATTCTATTAAAAAAATTAATACTATTTAAAATTTCATAATTAATATTATTTCTTAATAAAATTTTTTCTAAAATATTAGATTGAATATTTTTTCTATATAAAACTGCAAAATCATTTAATAATCCACCATTATATTTCCAAATTTTAATATAATTAACAATAAAAACCGCCTCATCTATTTCATTTTTTGCAGAATATATTGAAATTAATTCACCATTTTTTTTTTGTGTCCATAATTTTTTTTTAATTCGATTATTATTATTATTAATTAATTCATTTGCTGCAAATAAAATATTTCCAGTCGATCTATAATTTTGTTCTAAACGAATAATTTTTGTATCTGGATAATCAAATATAAATTTTTGTATAAACTCACTTTTAGCGCCTCTCCAACCATATATAGATTGATCATCATCACCAACAACCATAATTTTATTATTTTTATTTTTAATTGTACTTATCCATTTATATTGAATATTATTAATATCTTGAAATTCATCTATTAAAATATATTTAAATTGCATATTATATTTTTTTAAAACAACAGGATTTTTAAATAAAAAATCATTCGCGCTTATTAAAATTTCCCCAAAATCTAAAAAACAATGTTTATAACATTCTTTTTGATATATTTTATATATATATAATAATTTATTATTAAATTCATTACTACAATTCATATCAACATAATCTTTAGAATACAAACCTAAATTTTTAATTTTATTAATATAATACATAGATTTAATAGGAGGATATTTTTTAATATCTAAATTTAATTTTTTAGTAATACTTTTAATTAAATAAATTTGATCATTTTTATCAATTATTTGAAAATTTTTATTATTAGAATTTAAATATAACATTTTATAAGCTAAACCATGAAAAGTACCAACCCAAATATCATTTATATTAAATTTTATTAATTTATTAATTCTATTATATATTTCTTTAGAAGATTTATTAGTAAATGTAACAGCCAAAATTGATTTGGGCGAAATATTTTGATTTTTGATTAACCAAAAAATACGATTAACTAAAACTCTAGTTTTACCACTACCAGCGCCAGCCAATATTAATAAATTTTTATTATTTGAAGTAATTGCTTCAATTTGATTTTCATTCATGTTTTTAATTATTTTACTATACATAAAACACTTAATAAAAATTTATAAAAATATTTCATAATATTAATATTGTTTATATTTAAAAAATATTTAAAAATTAAATAATAACAAAAATTTAAATTACTTTTAATATTTTATCAATAATACTTAAAATAAATATTAATACTCATTAATATAATTTATATTATACATAGGTATTTCTATTACTAAATCTCTATTATTAATTTTAATTTGACAACTTAATCTACTTTTAATTTCTAATCCCCAAGCTTTATTTAAAATATTATCCTCATTTTCTTTAATATTACTTAAAGAATTTGAACCTTTATGAATAATACAATGACAGGTAGTACATATACAAGATTTTTTACACGCATTTTCTATCTTTATGTTATTTCTATGAGCTATATCTAATAAATTTTCATTTTTTTTTGATTCTATAATTAAACCATTTGGACATATTTTTTTATGAGGTAAAAAAAATATTTTTGGCATTTAATATCCTAAATATAAAAATTATAAATAATTATTCTAATAATATTTAAAATATCTTTAAATAAAGTTAAATATTAAATAATATAATATAATTTTATATTAAAAACAAATATAAATTTTAATTAATACAAATATTTAATAATATATTTTTAAAATACTATTTTATTTAAAAATTATGACAAATATAAAATCATCAAAAAAAAGAGATATACAATCTAAAAAAAAACATAAATATAACTCAAGTTATAAATCTATGTTAAAAACTTATATCAAAAAAAACCTTTCAGCAATATATTCTAAAAATAAAAAAAAAGCAGAAAAAAATTTTATTAAAACTCAAAAAATTTTAGACAGACAAGTTTCAAAAAAAATAATTCATAAAAATAAAGCATCACGTTATAAATCTATTTTATCTATTAAAATAAATAAAATGTAAAATAAAATTATTTTATTAATTTAATTTCCACGAACTCATTTAAGAGCTCGTGAAAATTTTATAAAATATCTTTAAATTTATCATCATTATAATAATCATCATAATCATAATCATAATTATCATTACTATTATCATCATCATTATTATCAGATTGATTTTTTTTAATTTTATTAATACATTTTGAAATTTTATTTTTATGATATAAATAACCACTACCAGCAGGAATAAGTCTACCAACTACTACATTTTCTTTTAAACCTCTAAGTTCATCTATTTTTTCGCAAATTGATGCTTCTGTTAAAACACGAGTTGTTTCTTGAAATGATGCGGAAGAAATAAATGAATTAGTAGTTAAAGATGACTTAGTAATTCCTATTAAATTATATAAAAATAATATAGGGTTTTTTTTTTGCATTTTTAATTGTTCATTTATAATTTTAACACGAGACAACTCAACTTTTTCCCCAGGTAAAAAATGACTATCACCAGGATGTTTTATAATAACTTTTCTTAACATTTGACGAATAATAACTTCTATATGTTTATCATTTATATTAACACCTTGTAAACGGTAAACATCTTGTATTTCATTAACAATATAATTAGTAACTTCACTTAAACCTCTTAAACGTAAAATATCATGAGGAATTTTAGAACCATAAGAAATCACATCTCCTTTAAAAACATATTCGCCTTCAAAAATATTTAATTGTCTCCATTTAGGAATCATAATTTCACAAATTTTTATACCTCTTGATTTTATATATAAACGCTTTTTGCCTCTTGAATCTTTACCAAAAGTAACAACTCCATTAACCTCAGCTAAAACCGCTGGTTCTTTAGGTTTTCTTGCTTCAAATAAATCTATAACACGAGGTAAACCTCCGGTAATATCTTTAGTTTTGCCAATTTCTTGAGAAATACGCGCTAATATACTACCAATTTTAATTTCCTCACCTTCTTTTACTAAAACTACAGCTTTTGGGGGTAATAAATAATGCGCGATTATATCAGTACCTGGAAAATATACTGGTTTATGATATGCATCAACTACTGTTAAAAATGGCCTAAAATCTTTATTTTTAAAAACAAATTCATTATATTCTAAAACAACCATTACAGATAAACCAGTTAATTCATCATTTTTATACACTACTGTTTTACCATTTACAATACTTGAAAATTTAACATAACCATAAACTTCACTTATAATTGGCATTATATGAGGATCCCAATTAGCAATTATTTCTTTTGATATAACTGTATCATTATGAACTTTAGTAATAATTGATCCATAAGGAATTTTATGTATTTCTTTAATACATTTGAATTCATCAATTACTTTAAATATAGAATTACGTGAAGTAACAATAGTTTTACCATTAATATTTTTAATGCATTTTAAATTTTTACATTTAATTTTACCACTATTTTTAATTTGAATAAAAGATTCAGTTGCAACACGAAATGCAGTACCTCCTACATGAAAAGTCCTCATTGTCAATTGAGTACCTGGTTCACCAATAGATTGAGCAGCAATAATACCAATAGCTTCGCCTTTATTAACAATACTTCCTTTAGATAAATCCCTACCATAACATTTTGAACAAACTCCAAAATTAGTTTCACAAGTTACAACAGATCTAACTTTTACTTTACTAATATAATTTTTTTTTAAAATTTCACATAAATATTCATCTAAATAAGTATTTTTAAAAATTAAAACTTTATTTGTATTTTTAATATTAATATTTTCTGAAGTTATTCTTCCTAAAACACGATCACTTAGTGATATATTAACAATATCACCTTCAATTATAGAAGTTAACCAAATTCCATCTTCTGTTCCACAATCTGTTTCAGTAACAACCAAATCTTGCGCTACATCAACCAATCTCCTAGTTAAATAACCAGAATTAGCTGTTTTTAAAGCTGTATCTGCCAATCCTTTTCTGGCACCATGTGTTGAAATAAAATATTGTATTACATTCAATCCTTCTCTAAAATTTGCAGTTATTGGAGTTTCAATAATAGATCCATTAGGTTTTACCATTAAACCTCTCATTCCAGAAAGTTGTCTAATTTGAGTAATTGATCCTCTAGATCCAGAATCCGCCATCATAAAAATATTATTAAAAGATATTTGATCAATTGTATTATTATTATTATTTTTAATAGTTTTTACATATGATAAATTTTTAATCATAGACTTTGTAATATTATCGTTTGCTATAGCCCATATATCAATTACTTTATTATAACGTTCACTATTTGTTATAAAACCAAATTGAAATTGATTTTGAATTTCTTTAACATCTTTCTCTGCTTTTTTAATAATTTCCTTTTTATCATTAGGAATTATCATATCATCAATAGATACAGAAATACCTGATTTTGTTGCATATTTAAACCCAAAAGACATCAATTTATCAGCAAAAAAAACAGTTTTTTTTCGACCTAAATCACGAAAACAAATACTTAAAATATTTAAAATTTTTTTTTTATCTAAATTATTATTAATAATATTATATGATAAACCTTTTGGAAAAATTTTCCAAAGAATCGCTCTTCCTATAGTAGTATTAACAATTCTTTTTCTATTATTCCATTTTTTTTTAACTTTAAAACTTTCATTAACTTTAACTTTAACACTTGCGTGTAAAGATGCAAATCCCATAGAATATACCATTTTAGCTTCTTTTATACTATTTAATATCATACCACTTCCTTTAGAATTTATATCTTTACGTGTCATATAATATAAACCCAAAACAATATCTTGTGAAGGGACAATAACTGGTTCACTATTAGCAGAAGATAAAATATTATTTGTTGACATCATAAGAACACGTGCTTCTAATTGAGCTTCATTTGTTAACGGTATGTGCACAGCCATTTGATCACCATCAAAATCTGCATTATATGCAGAACAAACTAATGGATGCAATTGTATAACTTTTTCATCTGTTAGAATTGGGTCAAACGCTTGAATTCCTAAACGATGTAATGTAGGTGCTCTATTTAATAATACTGGATGAACTTTAGCAATTTTTTCCAAAATATTTAATACCATAGGATCTTCATTATCAAGCATTTTTTTAGCAGATTTTATTGTATTTGCTAAATTCATAAATTGTAATTTACCAAAAATATATGGTTTAAATAATTCTAACGCCATTTTTCTAGGTAAACCACATTGATTTAATTTTAAAAAAGGCCCAACAGTAATTACTGATCTTCCAGAATAATCTACTCTTTTACCTAAAAGATTTTGTCTAAATCTACCTTGTTTACCTTTAATTATATCTGATAAAGATTTTAAAGGACGTTTATTAGTTCCTAAAATAACTCTACCTCTACGTCCATTATCAAATAATGCATCTACTGATTCTTGTAACATACGTTTTTCATTTTTAATAATAATATTAGGAGCAGATAATTTTAATAATTTTTTTAATCTATTATTTCTATTAATAATACGACGATATAAATCATTAAGATCTGAAGTAGCAAATTTATTTTCATCTAATGGAACTAATGGTCTTAAATCAGGTGGTAATACAGGTAAAACTGTTAATATTAACCATTCTGGTCTATTATGTGTATTAATAAATGATTCTAATAATTTTATTCTATTTATTAATTTTTTTCTTTTATTTAAAGAATGAACTTCATATAATTTATATCGTAATTCAACATATTCTGATTTTAAATTTATTTTTTTTAATAAATGCAAAATAGCTTCAGCTCCAATTTTAGCAATAAATTTATTACCAAATTTTTTTTTATATAAAACATACTCTCTTTCATTAATAAGTTGATTTTTTTTTAAATTTGAAGAACCATTTTTAATAACTATATATGATTCAAAATATAAAATTCTTTCAATAATTTTTAAAGATAAATTTAATAATAAACTAATTCTAGATGGTAATGATCTAAAAAACCAAATGTGAGCAATAGGTGTTGATAATTTTATATGACCCATTCTTTCACGTCTTACTTTTTTCTCAATAATTTCAACACCACATTTTTCGCATTTAATGCCACAATATTTTAATTTTTTATATTTTCCACATAAACATTCATAATTTTCAATTGGTCCAAAAATACTAGAACAAAATAAACCATCACGTTCTGGTTTTAAAGTACGATAATTAATTGTTTCAGATTTTTTGACTTCTCCGAAAGACCAAGAAAGTATCTTTTCAGGTGATGCTAAAGAAATTTTAATTGCATCAAATTCTATAATATTATCTTGATCCGGTATTAAATTTAAATAATTAGACATAAATTACCTCAATAATTTAAAGGCACACAAAAGTGTGCCCCAAATTAAATAAATTTATTTTAAAATAATTTTTAATAAAATTAAATATTTTTAACTAAAATTTAAAATTATTTATTTTCATATAATTCAAAATCAATTCCTAAAGACTTAATTTCTCTAACAAGCACATTAAATGATTCAGGAACATTAGGTTCAGCGCAATATTTATTATCTATAATTTCTTTATAAATTTTAGTTCTACCATTAATATCATCAGATTTAACAGTTAACATTTCTTGTAATATATATGCTGCTCCATATGCTTCTAAAGCCCAAACTTCCATTTCACCTACTCTTTGACCACCAAATTTTGCTTTACCTCTTAAAGGTTGTTGAGTAACTAAACTATAAGAACCAGTAGATCTAGCATGAATTTTATCAACAACTAAATGATTTAATTTTAAAATATACATATAACCAACAGTAATTGGTCTTTCAAATTTCTCACCGGTTTGGCCATCAAACAAAGTAATTTGTCCTGATTCTGGAACACCACCTAAATTTAAAAAATCCTTAATTTCTTTTTCATTAGCACCGTCAAAAACTGGTGATGAAACTGGAATACCATTTTTAAGATTTTGAGCTAAAACTAATATTTCTTTATCACTAAATTTATTTAAATCTATTTTTTGAATATTAATTTCACCAGAATTATAAATTTTTTGAATAAATTTACGCAATTTATAAATTTTTTCTTTCATTTTAATCATTTTATCAATTTTTTTTCCTATTTCTTTAGCAGCCATACCTAAATGTACTTCTAAAATTTGTCCTATATTCATTCTTGAGGGTACACCTAAAGGATTAAGTACTATATCTATAGGTACCCCATTTTTATCGTAAGGCATATCTTCTATTAAATTAATTTTTGATATAACACCTTTATTACCATGTCTACCAGACATTTTATCACCAGGTTGAATATTATGTTTAGTAATTATATATATTTTAATAGTTTTTAATATTCCCGGAGCTAAAGTATTTATTTTAATTTTATTATTTTTTTTAATAATTTTTTTTTTTTTTTTAATTTTAAATTTATTATATACTGTAATTAAATTTATTATTTTTTTTTCTTCTATTTTATTTTTTAAAATAAATTTAAATATTTTTTTAAATTTAATTTTTTCTATTATTATTAAATTTATATTATTATATTTAAATAATTCATAAATACAATTATAAAATAATAATTTAAATTTATTAATTATATTATTTCTAATATTAAAAAATTTTTTTTTAATTTTTATTTTTTCAATATTTTCTTCATCTTCTTTTTTAAATATTTTTATATCTATTACTTTTCCAGATATACCATGAGGTACACGTAATGAAGAATCTTTAATTTCAGGAGATTTATCGCCAAATATAGCAATTAACAATTTTTCTTCTGATTTTAATTTTTTAGCATTTTTTGGTGTTATTTTGCTAACTAAAATATCACCTTCAAAAACTTCAGCACCAATTTTTATAATACCTGATTTATCAAGTTTATTAAACATATATTTAGGTAATCCTGGAATATAAGGAATTATTTTTTCACGACCTACTTTTGTATCTTTAATATCACATGATAATTCTTGAATATGAATAGATGAAAACTTATTTTGTTGAACTATTCTTTCAGAAATTAATATTGAATCTTCAAAATTATAACCATTCCATGACATAAAAGCAACACGTATATTTTTTCCTAAAGCTAATTCTCCTAAATCTGTAGATGAACCATCAGCTAAAACATCGCCTTTTAATACTTTTTCACCTAAAGATACACATGGTTTTTGATTTATACAAGTATTTTGATTAGATCTAATATATTTAATTAAATTATAAACATCTAAATTTTTTTTATTATAAACAGAATCATTATTATTAACTCTTATAACAATTTTAGAAGAATCTAAATATTTTACTACGCCACTTCTTTTAGCTAAAACTAACATACCTGAATCAGCAGCAATTATACGTTCCATACCAGTACCAACTATAGGTTTTTCAGAAATTAAAAGAGGTAAAGCTTGACGTTGCATATTAGCGCCCATTAAGGAACGATTAGCATCATTATGTTCTAAAAATGGTATCAATGAAGCTCCAATAGAAAGAATTTGTTGATTTGAAATATCAATATAATTTATTTTTTTTTTATTAAATAAACCAGATTCATTATTATGACGACAACTTATTAATTTTTCAACAAATTCTCCTTTTTTATTAATATTTAAATTTGCTTGAGCAATAATAAATTTTTCTTCTTCAATAGATGATAAATAACAAATTTTATTGTTTAATATACCATTTTTAACTAATCTATAAGGTGTTTCTAAAAGACCATATTTATTAATTTGTGAATATATAGATAAAGAATTAATAAGCCCAATATTTGGTCCTTCGGGTGTTTCAATAGGACAAATTCTACCATAATGTGTTGAATGAACATCTCTCACTTCAAAACCAGCACGTTCAAGAATTAAACCACCTGGACCAAGAGCTGAAATTCTTCTTTTATGTGTAATTTCAGAAAGAAGATTATTTTGGTTCATAAATTGAGAAAGAGGATTAGAAATAAAGAAATTTTTAAAATAAGCAGTAATTATTTTAGAATTAATAAAATTTTTAGGAAAAATAAATTTTTTAAGTGAAGATAATTTTTCTTTAATTGAATTTTTAGAATTCATTAAACTTAAATAAAAATGGTTATTAATCATTTCACCAACCGAACAAATTCTTCTATTTCCTAAATGATCAATATCATCTATTTTAACTTTACCATCGCGAATATTTAATATTTTTTTAATAATTAAAATTATATCTTTTTTATCTAAATAAATTGATTCTGAATTATCTGTACGAGATAATGAATAATTTAATTTTGCTCTACCTACTTTAGATAAATTATATTTACATCCAGAAAAAAAAAGAGATTCAAAGAATTTTTCAGCAATATCTAATGTTACATTTTCTTCAGGTTTTAAAACATGATAAATTTCAACTAACGAACTTAAACGATCATAAGCAGGATCTGAATTTAAAGTATTAGATATATAAGCACCACTATTAGTATTATTTGTATATATAACTTCAACTTCTTTATATCCATTTTTTTTTAATTCTATTATAATATTTTTAGATAAAACCATATTAGATATACAAATTAATTTCCCGTTTTTATTATAATAATCTTTAGATAATATTTTTGAATATACAAAATTAAACGGCACTAAAATACTTTTAATTTTATCTTTTTTTAACTCATTAATATTTTTAATTGTAATTTTTCTACCTTTTTTAACATATATTTTATTATTTGAAATTATATCAAATGTAGCTATTTCTCCATTTAATCTATTTAATATTAAATTCATTTTAATTTCATTATCACTAATATCAAAAACAATTTTTTTATAAAATATATCTAAAATATTTTCTGTAGTATAATTTAATGCTCTTAAAATTGTTGTAACAGGTATTTTTTTTTGTTTATCAATACGAACATATAAAATATCTTTTAAATCAAATTCAAAATCTAACCAAGCCCCTGAATAAGGTATTACTTTAGCATTATATAATATTTTTTTAGATAAATGAGTTTTACCTTTATCACTATCAAAAAAAACTCCTGGACTACGATGTAATTGAGATACTATAACTCTTTCAACACCATTAACTACAAAAGTAGCATTTTTAGACATTAAAGGAATTTCACATAAATCTAATATTTTTACTTTTACAAATTTAACAAATTTTTTAAATTTATAAATATACATAATTAATTTTAACTTTACTTTTAACATACCACAATATGTTATACCTCTATCTTTACATTCTTGAAAACTAAACAAAGGCTTAGTTATTTTATAATCTATATATTGCAATAAAACACTCAAATTATTATTATATATAGGAAAAAACCTACGTAATATATTTTCTATTCCTATTTTACCTAATTTATCTTTATTTATAAACTTTTTAAATGTTTCAAATTGAAAAGAAACAAGATAAGGTGAATTTAAAATTTGCAAATGTTTACCAAAACTTTTTCTTATTCTTTTTTTTATACTATTTGAAAAATTCATATTTTACTCCAAAAAAAACTTTTTAAAGTTTTTAAAAATTTAAAATTCATAAAAGACTGAAGATAAATCAACAGCCTTTTATGGCAATAAAATAAATTAATTTTATTTAATTTCAATAATTGCACCGGAAATTTCTATTTTTTTTTTTAGATTTTCAGCATCAATTTTATTTAAATTTTCTTTTAAAACAATAGGAGATGATTCAACTAAATCTTTAGCTTCTTTTAAACCCAACCCCATAACACTACGCACTACTTTAATAACAGAAATTTTATTAGAACCAAATGATTTTAAAATAACATTAAATTCTGTTTTTTCTTCAATTACTTTTTTAGTATTATCAGAATTATTTGGTACAAAATTTGAAGTAATATTAAATTTTTTTTCGATCATAGAAACAAATTCAGAAATATCTTTAATTGACATTGATTCTATAGTTTCTAATAACTTTTCTTTATTATTCATATTATTCCTAATATTTAAAAATTAAATTACATAACAATTATTGATCTTATTTAAATTTTTTATTTTTAAAATTATTTAAAACCCGAACAAATTTACCTAAAGAAATTTCTTTTAAAATATAAATTAATTTAGATAAAATTTCTTCTAATGTTGGTAACATTGCTAATTTATTAATATTTTCCTTTGTTATTATTTCTCCTTCAAAAGCAGCTAATTTAATTTTAAAATTTTCGTTTTTATTTTCAAATTCCTTACATAATCTAGCAGAAAATGCAGGTGTTTTTTTAGAAAAACATATTATATTATTACCCGAAATACTATTTTTAAGAAAATTAAATTTTGTATTTTTAAAAGCAATTCTTAATAAAGTATTGCGTATTAATAACACTTCAACATCTATTACTCGTCCTTTTCTTCTTAAATCATTAATTGTATTAGAATTTATATTATTAAGATCTGATATAACTATAGATAAAGTTTTATTAATTAAATTTTTAACTTTTAAAATAACTTCTTTTTTTTTTTTAAAATTCATAATTTTATCCAAATTAATGTATATTATATTTATTAAAATTAATTAAATTTAAAAAATATAAAATATTTACTTTACAAACATTATTATATTTATTTATAAATTATTTCAATGATAATAAAATATATTATATTACAATCAAACAATTATATCATTAAAAAGAGATTAGATAAAATATTATCTAACAATTTACTAAAATATTCAAGATCTTATATTAAAAATTTAATTATAAATAATAAAGTAAAAACAAATTATAAATTACTAAATAAACCTAATAAAAAAATATTTAAAAAAACTTTAATAAAAATTATATTTAAAAAAAAAAAAAAAACAATAAAATATCAAAAAATTAAACTAAATATATTATACGAAGATAAATATTTAATAATTATAAATAAACCAAAAAATTTTGTAGTTCATCCAGGTTATAAAAATTTAAAAAATACATTAATTAATGCTCTAATATATTATAATAATTTTTTAATATTAATTAAACGCTTAGGAATAATACATCGTTTAGATAAAGATACTTCAGGATTAATAATAATAACAAAAACATTATTAACAAGAAAATTAATAATTAATTCTTTAAAATATCATAAAATTAAAAAAGAATATAAAGGAATAGTAAATGGAAATATTATTAACAATGGTTATATTAACGCAAAAATTTCAAGAAATATTAGAAATCGTATTAAAATGGATATTAATAAAAAAGGAAAAAAAGCCATAACTTATTATAAAATTGATAAAAAATTTAATAATTATACAAAACTTAAAATTTTAATAAAAACCGGGAAAACTCATCAAATTAGAATTCATATGTCATATATAAACCACCCGTTAATAGGTGATAAAAAATACAATAAAATTAAAAAAAAAAAAAATTCAATCAAATTTAATAGACAAGCTTTACATTCATATTTTTTAAATTTTTATCACCCAATTTACGGCTTTATTTTAAATTGTTATTCTCAAATACCTTTAGACATTTTAAATTTAATTAAAATAATAAATTAAAAAATACAAAATACAAAATACAAAATACAAAATACAATTCAATACATATTAAATTAATATTAAATAAATATAATAAACAAAATAATTTTAAATTCTTTATAATTTAATTGTTTAAAATAAATTATTTTTATATTATAAATTATTATAAATTATTATAAATTTATTTTAAATAATTACAACATAAACCAAATATTTCCAAAAAAATCAATACCTATATAATTAATTAAATATAATATCAAAATTAAAAATAAAGAAGAATAATTGACATTTTTAATATTAGGTAATATAAAATTTATTTTTTCAATAATTTTATAAGATAATTGTGTTATAAATTTTTTAAATAAACTAGATCGCTGTTGAAAACAATTCATTAATACAAACATACTAATTACCCAAAAAATTAGATAATTTGATATTTTAATTAAAGATATTAAAGATAATAATATAGTAATATAAAAATTTATTATAGGAGAAGTATTTTGAATATATGATATTAATAAAAATTTAATAAACATTAATAAAAATAATATTAATAAAGATATACTATATATAGAGTTTATAGGGGGTATAATTTTTTTAAATAAATTAATTGGTACTTGAGTAACTTTTTTAATAAACCTTACAAATGGATGTTCAAAATTTAAAAAAGTCCATTCAATCCAAATTCTTAATAAAAAACTAATAGCACAAAAATCTATAATATTTTTAACCAAAAAATTAAGTGTTAGCATTTAATAATCCTTTTAAAAACAAAATAATCCAAATAAATTATAAATATTTAATAAATTTATTATAAATAAATTAATAAATATAAAATTATTTATTATATAAATAATATATTAAATATAAAATAAATATACAAATTAATACATTAATACTCTATAAAATTTAAATTAAAATATAATAATTTCATTAAAATAAAGGAATAATAAAATGTTAAATAATATAAAAAAAAAAGATAACAAAATCGAAAATATTAAATTATTACCACATTCTTTAGAAGCTGAACAATCTATATTAGGTAGTTTAATTTTAAATAATAATAACTGGGACAATATAATAGAACGTATTGATTCAAATGATTTTTATAGTAATCAACATAAAATTATTTTTGATGAAATGAATTTTTTATTAAGTAAAGGACAACCTTTAGATTTAATTACTTTATCAGAATCTTTAAAAAAAAAAGATAAATTAAATTTAATTGGAGGATTTGCATATTTAGTAGAATTATCACAAAATACACCTAATATTTCTAATATCATAGCATACGCAGATATTGTTCATGAAAGAGCTATTATAAGAGAAATGATAACTGCAGCAAATGAAATAGCAAATGCTGGTTATTATCCTAAAGGGAGAAATTATGAAGAATTAATTGATTTAGCTGAAACAAAAATATTTAAAATCGCAGAAATTAGATCAAAAAAAAACGTAGGACCACAAAAAATTGATGAAATTTTAGATAATACTATATCACGCATTGAATTATTTTACAAAAATCCTAATAATGGTATTATTGGTATAGATACAGGATATTTTGATTTAAATAAAAAAACAGGAGGTTTACAAAAATCGGATTTAATTATTATTGCATCAAGACCATCTATGGGTAAAACTACTTTTGCTATGAATTTATGTGAAAATGCAGCAATAATTCAAAAAAAACCAGTATTAATTTTTAGTTTAGAAATGTCAGGTGAACAAATTATGATTCGAATGATATCATCATTATCACGTATTAATCAAACTAAAATAAGAACAGGACAATTAAATGACAATGAATGGGTTCGTATATCTAAAATTATTGGAGTTTTATTAGAAAATCAAAATATATATATTGATGATTCTTCTTGTTTAACACCTAGTGAAATAAGAACAAGATCAAGAAGAATTTTTCGAGAAAATAATGGAATAAGTTTAATAATGATTGATTATTTACAATTAATACGTGTTCCAAATTTATCTAATAATCGTACTTTAGAAATATCAGAAATTTCACGTTCATTAAAAGCCTTAGCAAAAGAACTCAATGTACCTATATTAGCTTTATCTCAATTAAATAGATCACTTGAACAAAGAACAGATAAACGCCCCGTAAACTCAGATTTAAGAGAATCTGGATCAATAGAACAAGACGCAGATTTAATATTATTTGTTTATAGAGATGAAGTATATAATAAAAAAAGTAAATTTAAAGATATGGCGCAAATTATTATAGGAAAACAAAGAAATGGACCTATTGGATCTATATTTTTAAATTTCAATGCTAAATTAGCTAGATTTGATAACTATTTAAAAAAATAATACTTTAAAATATAATATTTTAAAATATAATATTTTATATTATAATATCTTAAATTATATTTATATATGTATAAAAAATTAATTTTAATTCTAAATTGTGGTAGTTCTTCTATCAAATTTACAATTATTAACTCACTTAATAATGATAAAATAATTACTGGTGTAAGTGAATATATTAAAAAAAAAAAACATATTATAAAATGGAAAATTAATAATATAATAAATAAAAAAAAAATTTTTTTAAATTATAATATATTAAAATTTATTTTTACTTCAATTATATTAAAAAATAAAAAAATTTCCAATAAATTATGTTCAATAGGTCATCGTATAGTGCATGGAGGGGAATTATTTCATAATTCTGTAATAATTAATGATAAAATTATTAATTCAATTAAAAAATACATATCATTTGCTCCAATTCATAATATAGAACATTTAATTGGTATTTATAATAGTTTTAAATTTTTACCAAATCTTTTTAAAAAAAATGTAGCTGTATTTGATACAGCATTTCACCAAAGTATACCTAAAAAATCTTTTTTATATGCTTTACCATATAATTTATATAAAAAATACAAAATACGACGTTACGGAGCGCATGGTATAAGTCATAAATTTTTAACTTCAGAAACTTCCAAATTTTTAAACATTAAAAAAAAAAAATTAAATATAATTACATGTCATTTAGGTAATGGATGTTCTATATCTGCAATTAAAAATGGAAAATGTATTGATACTTCTATGGGTTTAACGCCATTAGAAGGTTTAATAATGGGAACTAGATGTGGTGATATTGATCCATCTATTATATTTTATTTACATAATAATTTAGGAATAAAAATAAAAGAAATTGATAAAATTTTAAATAAAGAATCTGGTTTATTAGGATTAAGTGAAATAAGCAATGATTGCAGATATATTGAAAAAAACTATAAAAATAATCCTAAATTAAAATTAGCAATTAAAATTTTTTGCTATAAATTAACAAAATATATTGGAAGTTATAGTGTATTAATGCATGATCATTTAGATGCTATTGTATTTACTGGTGGTATAGGAGAAAATTCTGTATTAATAAGAAAATTAACTATTAATTCACTAAATTTTTTAGATTTTAAAATAGATAATGTACTTAATAAAAAAATAAATTATACAAAATATGGTATTATAACAAAATCTAAAAGTCGTATATCTCTAGTTATACCTAGCAATGAAGAATTAATAATAGCAAAAGACACAAATAAATTAATAAACTAATAATATTTTAATTTATATAATAAAAATTATAAATTTAATTAATAAAAATTTAAAAGGATTTTAACATGTCACACGTAATAATGTTTTTACCTATTAATAATATTAATAATATTAAAAATATAATAAATAATACTATTTTAAGTATAATTAATTCTATTAAAAAAAAAAAAATAAAATTCTGTTTTATGAAACCAATTATTAAAATAAATAAAAAAAATCACAAAAATTTCTTATTATCAAAAGATAAATTTTTAAACATTAAATATTCAGAACATTTATTTTTTTTTGAAAAAAAAGAAATATTAATAAAAGAACTTATTTCATATTATTATAAAAATATTAATAATTATGATATTTTTTTTATAGAAGGTATATATCCAATTAATAATAATCAAAATTTTATATTTTTAAATTACGAAATATCAAAAGCTTTAAACGCAAAAAATATAATTCCATTATATTTTAATAAATTTAATACCATAATAAATATTAAACAATATATTAATTTAATATATAATTATTTAAAATATTATATTAATTTAAAAATATATAGTTTTATTATTATTCATTTTAATATTAAAAAAAATATTAAATTAAAAAAAAATTTTTTAAATCCAATTATAAATTATATACCATTAAATTTAAATTTAATCTCATTAAATATTATTAATATTGCATATTATACTAAATTAAATATTATTAATAAAAGTAAAATATTTAAAAACCGTATTAAAAACATTATTTTTTATAACAATAATATTAAATATAATTTTAATTATTTTAATTCAAATATTTTAATATTAATTCCATTTAATAATATAGAAAAAATTTTTAAAATTTGTGTATATATTTTTAATGGTATTAATATAAATTCAATAATTTTGACAAATTTTAATAAATATTTTACAAATATTAAAAACACAATAAATTTTTCTTTTTTTTTAAATTTACCGATTTTTATAACTAATAAAACAAATTTTAAAATATTTAAAAAATTAAAAAAAATAAATTTTAAAATTTTAAAAAATGATTATAAATATACCAAAAAAACACAAAAAAATATTTCAAATTATATTAATTATAATTGGATTAAAGATTTTAAATATCCTTTAAAATTTAAAAATTTTACACCCAAACAATTTTTATATAAAATAACGCAACTTTCAAAAAAAGCTAATAAAAGCATTATTTTACCAGAAGGTTATGAACCTAGAATTTTAAAAGCAGCATCTATTTGTGTTGAACAAAATATTGCAAAATGTATTTTATTAGGTAATCCAAATAAAATTAAAAAAATTGCATTATTAAATAATATTAAATTAAATAAAAAAATTGAAATTATAAATCCTAAAAAAATCAGAAATAATTATATTAATAAATTAGTACAATTAAGAAAACATAAAGGTATAAACAAAATTAAAGCTTATGAAGCATTAAAAGATAATGTAATGTTAGCAACGATGATGCTAAAATCAAACGAAGTTGATGGTTTATTATCTGGTTCAATAAACACAACCGCGAACACAATCCGACCAGCATTACAAATAATAAAAACTTCACCTGAAAATTCATTAATTTCATCAATATTTTTTATGCTATTACCTGATAAAGTTTTAATATATAGTGATTGCGCAATAAATATAAATCCTACTGCTAAACAATTATCAGAAATTGCAATAGAAACAGCAAAATCAGCTAAATTATTTAATATTGAACCAAAAATAGCAATGATTTCATATTCTACTGGTAATTCAGGTAAAGGAAAAGAAGTAGAAAAAGTTAAAGAAGCAACAAATTTAATCAAAAAAAAAAGACCTGATTTAATAATTGATGGACCAATTCAATATGATGCAGCAACAACACCATATGTATCAAAAATAAAAACTCCATTTTCAAAAACAAAGGGAAAAGCAAATATTTTAATATTCCCAGATTTAAATACAGGAAATACAACATATAAAGCTGTACAAAGATCAGCAAATATAATTTCAATTGGACCTATATTACAAGGTATTCGTAAACCGGTAAATGATTTATCTAGAGGTGCACATATAAAAGATATAATTTATGCAATTGCTATAACATCAATTCAAGCATCTAAAAATAAATAAAATTTTAAAAATTAATAATATAAATATTTTAAAACGAGGAATTTGTAATGAAATATAAACTTATAAAAACAAGAGGTTATGCACGTTCAGGAATTATGTATATAAATAATTATAAAATAAAAACACCAGCATTTATGCCAGTTGGAACTTATGGTGTAATAAAAACTTTAACAACAGAAGAAATTAAAAAATTAGGTACTCAAATTTTATTAAGTAATACATTTCATATTTGGTTGCATCCAGGAAATAAAATTATAAAATTACATGGTGATTTACATAAATATATGAATTGGAATAATCCTATATTAACTGATTCAGGAGGTTTTCAAATATTTAGTTTAAAAACATTAAATAAAATAAAAGAAGAAGGAATTTATTTTAAAAACCCAAATAACGGAAACAAAATTTTTTTAAGCCCTGAAAAATCTATAAATATTCAATATTTTTTAAATTCTGATATTGCTATGGTTTTAGATGAATGTGTATCATATTTAACATCATGGAATTATATTAAACATTC
The DNA here is from genome assembly GCF_029910555.1 of Candidatus Psyllophila symbiotica. Classification (NCBI taxonomy): domain Bacteria; kingdom Pseudomonadati; phylum Pseudomonadota; class Gammaproteobacteria; order Enterobacterales; family Enterobacteriaceae; genus Candidatus Psyllophila; species Candidatus Psyllophila symbiotica. The sequence goes on along the minus strand of NZ_CP092142.1, from coordinate 155,043 downwards.
TGTTTCTATGTCTTTACGTTGGGCAAAACGAAGTCTAAAACAATTTATAAAAATAAAAAATAAAAATAATTTATTTGGAATTATTCAAGGTGGAAATTATAAAGATTTGAGATATTTTTCCTTAAAAGGACTAATAAATATGGGATTTAATAATTATGCTATAGGTGGTTTAGCTGTAGGTGAACCAAAACATACAATGTATAATATTTTAAATTATATTTGTCCGAAAATACCAGAAAATTCAATACGATATCTTATGGGTATTGGTAAACCTGAAGATATAATAGAAAGTGTACGTAGAGGTATTGATATATTTGATTGTGTAATTCCAACACGTCATGCTAGAAATGGTCATTTATTCACAAGCAATGGATTTATTAATATTAAAAATTCAAAATATAAAAATATTATTAAACCTTTAGATAAATATTGCGATTGTTATACATGCACTAATTACACACTATCTTATTTAAATAATATCAATGTTTGTAATGAAATACTTGGTGTAAGATTAAATACTATACATAATATTAGATATTATAAAAAATTAATGTTAAATATAAGAAATTCAATAATTTTAAACAAATTTGAATTATTTGCTTATAATTTTTATAAAAAAATACACAAAAATATACCTAAATTAAATTTTTAAATTATTTACAAAATAAATTTTAAAAACTTATTCTATAATTTAATTAAATTAATATCATTAGAAATAAAATAAATAAATATAAATGAAACTAAAAATTTAAATCATATTTTTTAAAATCTTATACATTAATATTTATTATTTTTAAAAATTAATTTATACCAATTTTAAAAATTCTTTAAATTTACCAAAAAACATTATATCATTACTATATCATCAAATAAATAAATTAAAACTATAAATTTTAATAAATTAATAATATAATATAAAATAAAATAAAATAAAATAAATTAAATAAGAATATATACATTAAAATATTTTAAAAATATCATTTTAAATATTATAAATAAAAATTTATTATTATTAAAAGAGGTGTAACTCAGTTGGTAGAGTAACGGTCTCCAAAACCGAATGTCGTGAGTTCAAATCTCACCACCTCTGTATAATAATAATATTAATTTATTTAAAAAATTATATTTTAAACAACTAAAATTAAAAACGAAATCATTGATTTTAACTTTTAAAAATAATAACAAAAAAAAAAAAAAAATTATTTATTTAATCAAAAACATAACTAAAAAATTTAAAACAACAACATTAATAACAGTATATTTTAAAAATAAAAAAAAAATAAAAAAATTAAATTTAATTTATAGAGGTATTAATAAATATACAAATACATTATCATTTAATTTTTTAAATATATATAATAAAAAAAAAAACATAGGAGATTTAATAATTTACAATAAATTAATTAAATTAAATAAAAAAACCAAAAACATAAATAAAGAATTTTTAATAAATATAATTATACATAGTATTTTACATTTATTAAATTTTAATCACATTAAAACTTATGAAAAAAAACAAATGGAAATATTAGAAATAGAACTTTTAAAAAATCTAGGATATAAAAATCCATATTATTTATAAAATTTAATAAACTATCAAATTTAATAAATTACAATATTTTTTTTTTATTTAAATAAAATTAAATTTATAAAATAATTTAAATTTAAAATAATACCTAAAACAAAGAATTATAAATATTTAAATAAATAATAATAAAAATAAAAAAAATTTGAAAGAATATAAAAATATAAAATAATAAACATTAAAAATTAAAAATTAAATAACAACTGTAAATTATAGTTAAATATCATTAATTATTAAATATTAAATATTAAATAACAAAATCAAAATTTAATAATATAAATAAATATATATTATATATTATATATAATATATATAATATATATATTATATATTATATATTATATATTATATATTATATATTATATATTATATATTATATATTATATATTATATATTATGTATTATGTATTATATGTATTATATATATTATATATAATATATATATACAAATTATTTATATACTAAAACTTTTTCCACAATTACATTTATTTTTCATATTAGGATTGTTAAAAATAAATTTTTTTATAAATTTATTTTTAGCAACATCAATTTTAATGTTATTTAAATATATAAAATTTTTTTTTTTAATAAAAATTATTAATCCTTTTTTATTAAAAATAAAATAATTATTATAATTTAAATTATTAATATATTTAATATCATATTTTAACCCTGAACATCCAGAGTTTTTAACACCTAATTTTATTCCAAATTTTTTTTTAATTTTAATTAAAAAAAAAAAATAATTAATAGCATTATCACTTATATTTATTTTCATAAATTTTATTATAATATAATTTTTAAAAAATACAAATTAATTTAAAAACTATTTTTAGTATAATAATTTTTAATTGCTTCTTTAATTGCATTTTCAGCTAAAATAGAACAATGTAATTTTACTGGAGGTAATAATAATTTTTTAGCAATTAAAATATTTTTAATTTTTTTAACTTTATTAATTGATTTTCCTTTTATTAATTCAGTTAACAATGAACTTGAAGCTATAGCAGAACCACATCCATATGTTTTAAATTTAACATCTTCAATAATACCGTTTTTATTAACTTTTATTTGTAATTTCATAACATCACCACACGAAGGAGATCCAACCATACCACTGCCAACATTTTTATTTTTTGAATTTAAAGAACCCACATTACGAGGATTTTCATAATGATCTAATAATTCCTTATTATAAGACATTATTTTATCCGATATTTAATTATCTTTCCAAATAATAGAATTAATATCTATTCCTTGTTTAAATATTTCCCATAAAGGTGAAATATCTCGTAATTTTTTGATAGATTTAATAATTAAATAAATACTATAATCAATTTCTTCAATCTTAGAAAAACGACCAAACGAAAATCTTATAGAACTATGAGCTAATTGTTCGTTTATTCCTAATGAAATAAGTACATATGACGGTTCTAAACTAGATGAAGTACAAGCTGACCCTGAAGATACAGCAAGATTTTTTAAAGACATTATTAAAGATTCACCTTCAATATAATTAAAACTTATATTAATAATATTAGGAACGCTATAATTAAATTCTCCATTTAAATATACTTCTTCAATATTTTTAATTCCATTCCAGAATCTACATTTTAATAAATGAAAAAAATAAATATCATTATTCATTTCTTTTAATAAAATATTACAAGATTCACCAATACCAACAATTTGATGAACAGCTAAAGTACCAGATCTAATACCTTTTTCATGACCGCCGCCATGAATTTGAGGTTCTATTCTAATTTTTGATGTATTATTAATATATAACACACCAATTCCTTTAGGACCATATATTTTGTGCGCAGAAAAAGATACTAAATTTGTTTTTATTTTTTGAAAATTAATAAATGTTTTTCCAATACTTTGAGTAGCATCAACATGAAAAAAAATTTTTTTTTTAAAACATAATTTACTGATTTTCTTAATATTTTGTATTATACCAATTTCGTTGTTAACATGCATAATAGAAATTAAAATAGTTTCACAATTTATATTATCTAAAATTGTTTTAATATTTATAATTCCATTAATTTCTGGTTTTATATAACTTATATTAAAACCTTTTTTTTCTAAATACCTACAACTATCTAAAACTGATTTATGTTCAGTTTTACAAGTTATAATATGTTTACCTCTTTTTTTATAAAAACTAGCAACACCTTTTATTGCTAAATTTATTGATTCAGTAGCTCCAGAAGTAAAAATAATTTCTTTAAAATTAACATTAATTAATTTTGCAATTTTTTTTCTATAATAATTAACACTTTCTTCAGCTCTCCATCCAAAATAATGAGACCTTGAAGAAGGATTTCCAAAATTACCATTTAACATTAAATATTTCATCATTTTAAAAACAACACGTTTATCTACAGGCGACGTAGCAGAATAATCCATATAAATAGGTAACATCATTAAATTATATATTAATAAATATTTTAAATTTAAAAATAAATTTATAATATTTAAAAACATTATTTTTATTTAATATTTAATTTATATAATTAACTAAATTTTAATAATATTATTTTTAAAAAATTAAGTGATATTTAAAAATAAAATTTTAAAAATATATTTTTAAGAAATTACGTTAAAAATTAATTTTTAAATTATTAATAATTCTAAAAATCAAATAATTAATAATTTTAACAACAACAATATTAATAAAAATTACTTTAATACACACTAAACATTAATATACAGAATTATTAAAAATTAAAAATATAAATTATTTAAAAATAAATGTAATTTTATATAATTATTAATAAATAAAAAATTTAAAACTTAAAACTTAAATATATATAAATAAATATATTAGTTCAAATTAAATAATACATAATAAATAAATAATTCAATAATTTAATAATTTGATAATTTAATAATTTAATAATTTATTTAACAAAATTAAAAATAATAAAATTAAAAAATATAAATCTATTTATTTTAAAATAAAAACCACAAATTAATTATAAAAATAAAACACTATTTTACCAATCTAATAACTAAAAATAAATATATATAATATAATACTTTAATAAATTATAAATATTAACAAAATATTGTAATTATAAAATATAATTTATTATTAAAACATAATATAAATTTTAAATATTTAAAAAAATAAAAAATTATTATTTATAAAAAGCAATTAAAATTAAAAATTAATTAAAATAATATAAAATAACTATAATTATTTTAAATAAAAAATTCACATTTAAATCAAAAACATTAATATTTACAGAAAAAAATATTAATATTAATTATAATTAATAAAATTATAAAATTATAAAATTATAAAATTATAAAATTATCAATCAAATAAATTAATATAAAATAAATTTTAAAAAAAAAACTAATTTTAAATATTTAAACTATAAAAATATTTATATTACACATTAAATATATCAAATTTTAAAAATATAATAATAATTTATTAAAAAAAAATTTTTTGTTATATTATATTTATAAATTATTATAATTATTAAACTCTTAAAAATAAAAAACATAATTTTAAATTAATTATAATAATAAAATTACATAATTATATTTTTCAAAATGTAAAATATTATAAACAAAAACAATATATTAATAATATTAATGATATTAATGATGATCATAATAATTTAAATTTCAAAAAAAAGTAATTAAACTTATAATTAAATTTAAAATATTAAATTATTAATTATTTACTAAATTAACAAAATCTAATGCTAAAAATTTATTAAATATAATATAAAAAACTTATTTTAATTAAATCAAATATTATAATTATACTATTGATATTAATCAAATTAGTAATATAAAATATAAAAACACATAAATATCTATAAAAATTAAAATTAAAATTAAAATTAAAATTAAAATTAAAATTAAAATTAAAAAGATATTTTCAGAATATTTAAAACTACACAAAAATAAAAAATTTATTAAAATTTTCTACTTGTAATAATATTAATTATAGAGTATTCTTAATAATAAATTTTTAATATAATATACTAAATACATAAAACCATCTTTTTAAATTAAATAATAATAAAACCATAAAACATAAAATTTAAATTTAAATTTAAATTTAATTTTTCATTATTAATTAATAAATTTAAAAAAATTAAAAAATAAAAAAAATTTCTATTGACATAACGTATAAATATTTTTAATTTTAAAAAGTTTATATTATTAATAAAATAAAATATAAAAATATAATTAAATATAATAAATCTACTTAAATATATAATTTAAATATATTAAATATTTATTCTTAAAAAAATATTTAAAATTAAATATCAAAACATAGTTATATTTATGTATTATTAAATATTTATAATTAATTAAATAATATAAATAAAAACAAATTATAATAAAATAATTAAAAATTTTATATTTTAAAAAATTCAAAATAAATTTATAATTAACATTAAATAAAAATAATACCATAATAAATAAAATAATATAAAGTATTAAAATATTATAAAATATCTATATACAAAAAATTTATAATCAATAAATATAATAAATAATTTAAAATTAACTATTTAATTTAACTATCTAATATATTAATATATCTAATATAGATTACTAAAATATTATTTTTATAGTATAATTAAAAATAATAAAAATAAAAATTTTAAAAGCTTCATAAATTAAATTTAATTATTAATATATTATTATTATTTAAAAATTATCCGAATATTAAAAAATCAACAAAACAATAAAATATAAAAATTTCTATATAAAAAATATTAAACTTATTTATTATACAAAGTTAAATATAATTTATATAATAATTTAAATTTTATAAATATTAATATAAATAAAAAAATAAAACATATAGAAAAAATTTAAAATAACAACAATTTAATAATATTAATATAATGTTTATATTAAAACGAAAAATATTAAAAATCAAATTTTATAAAAATTTTTATAATATTCTATTAAAAATTCACAAATCAATAAAACTAAAAAAATTATATAATTAAAAATTCATAAATTATAATAATTTAAAAAATCTATAAACCTAAATATATATTGACAATAAAAATTTAATAAAATATTTAATATTTAAAATTTTAAGATATTAAAAATATTATTAATTATTAATTTTAAAATAATTAATATCTGCAATAAATATAATAAATTTAATATTATTACACTTAAATAAATTTAAAATTATTTAATTTTATAGGACATAATTAATGTCAACAAAAGGAATAAATAAAGTAATTTTAATCGGATATTTAGGAAAAGACCCTAAAGTTAGATATATGTCTAACGGAAACGCAGTAGCAAATTTTGATATTGCTACATCTGAAATTTGGAAAGATAAAATTACAAACGAACAAAAAGAAAAAATTGAATGGCATAAAATTGTAATATTTGGTAAATTAGCAGAAATTGCAGGTGAATATCTTAAAAAAGGCTCACAAGTATATATAGAGGGAGCATTACAAACAAGAAAATGGGTAGATAAAAATAATATTGAAAAATATGTAACTGAGATTGTGGTAAAAATTGGAGGTGTAATGTTAATGTTAGGATATAAACAAAATAATGAAATTAAAAACAAAAAAAATTTAAAAAATAATAAAAACAATATTATTGAAAACATAGATGAAAAAAAAATAAATTTTGAAGATGATCTACCGTTTTAATTATAAATAAATTTAAATATAAATCCAATAAATATTTTTAATAAGGTGCTAATGCGCCTTATTAAATAATTTTATAAACATATATTAAATTATATATTTTATATTTTTATAAAACAAATATTATTTTATTATATTATTATTTAATTTATAATAATAATTAACATGTATTATATTAATAAATATTTTAATAAAAATAAAAATTAATTAAATATTGTATAATATTAATAAATAATTTAAAATATTAAATATTTTGGAAAAAAAATGGCAAATCATAAAGAATTATCTAATGCAATTAGAATTTTAAGTATTGATGCAATCCAAAAAGCAAACTCAGGACATCCAGGAATGCCTATGGGAATGGCAGATATTGCAGAAGTTTTATGGCGTAATTTCATTAATCATAACCCAGATAATCCATTATGGTTTAATCGTGATAGATTTGTTTTATCTAATGGTCATGGTTCAATTTTATTATATAGTATATTACATCTTACAGGATATAATATAACAATAAATGATATTAAAAATTTTAGACAATTAAACTCTAAAACTCCAGGTCATCCAGAATATAATAAAAATTTAAACGGTATTGAAACAACTACAGGTCCTTTAGGTCAAGGTTTAGCAAATTCAATAGGCTTAGCTATAGCTGAACGTATATTATCTAAACAATTTAATAAACCAAAATATAATATAATTGATCACAAAACTTATGTATTTATAGGAGACGGATGTCTTATGGAAGGTATTTCACATGAAGTATGCTCTTTAGCTGGTACATTAAAATTAAATAAAATAATAGCTTTTTATGATGATAATAATATATCAATTGATGGAAATGTTAAAGAATGGTTCAACGAAAATGTAGCAAAACGTTTTAAATCATATAATTGGAATGTTATTGAAAATATAAATGGTCATAATAATAATGAAATTAAAAAAGCAATAAAAAAAGCTCACAAATCAATAGATAAACCAACATTAATTATTTGTAAAACTATTATAGGATATGGTTCACCTAATAAATCTGGTACAAATGATATACATGGAACACCATTAGGTACAAATGAAATTAAAGCAACTCGTTTATTATTAAAATGGAAATACCCGGAATTTACAATTCCAAAAAATATTTATTTAAAATGGAATGCTAAAAAAAAAGGAAATAAAAAAGAAAATAAATGGAATATACTTATTAAAAAATATAGCAAAAAATATCCCAAATTATATAATGAATTTAAAAGAAGAATAGAAAATAAATTACCTAAAATTTTCGATAAAAAAATAAATAAATTTATTAAAAAAACACAAATTTTAAATAAAAATATTGCTACTAGAAAAGCATCACAAGAAACTTTAGAAATTTTAGGGAAAATATTACCTGAATTAATAGGAGGGTCAGCTGATTTAACACCTAGTAATTTAAGTAATTGGTCTGGATCTAAATCTTTTAATAAAAATAATCACGGTAATTATATTCATTATGGAGTACGTGAGTTTGGTATGAGTGCAATAACTAATGGAATATCATTACATGGAGCTTTATTACCATATTCTGCTACATTTTTGATATTTTTTGAATATGCACATAACGCTATAAGAATGGCATCATTAATGAAAATACATTCAATATTTATATATACCCATGACTCTATAGGATTAGGAGAAGATGGACCAACGCATCAACCTATAGAAACTTTATCAAATCTACGTATAATTCCTAATATGAATATTTGGAGACCTTGCGATCAAGTTGAAACTGCAGTTGCTTGGAAAAATGCTATAACTAGAAATAATGGCCCAACTTCAATAATTTTAACACGTCAAAATGTAATACAACAACAACGTAACTTATATCAAATAAATAATATTAACAAAGGAGGATATATAATAAAAGATTATAATAATTTTCCTGATATAATATTTATTACTACTGGATCAGAATTAAATATAACAATAAAAGCATCAAAAAAATTAAAAACAATAAAAATATATACTAGAGTAATTTCAATGCCTTCAACAAATATTTTTGATATTCAAAAAAAAAAATATAAAGAAAAAATATTACCAAAAATAATTAAAAATCGTATTGCAATAGAAGCAAGTTCATCAGATTTTTGGTTTAAATATGTAGGATTAAACGGAACTATTATAGGTATGAAAACTTTTGGTGAATCAGGTCCAGCTGAAAAATTATTTAAAAAATTCGGTTTTACAATAAATAATATAATAAAAAAAACAAAAAAAAAAATAATTAAAAATTATTCAAATAATATGATTTAAAATATTAAAATATAAATATTATTTATTAAATATTTAAAAAAATAACATTACAATATTTAATTTTAAATAAATATTTTATAATAAACTTAATTTTATTAAATATAAAAAATTTATATTAAATATTTAATTATTTTACAAAAATTAATAACTATATATATATTTAAAATAAAAATAAATATTAATAATTTAAATATTTTAAATTAATTTTAAAATAATAAATTTTAGAGGGTATATTATGGAAAAAAAAAAATTTAAAAATGGAGTAATATTAGGTGATAATGTTCAAAAAATATTCGAATTTGCTAAAAAAAACCAATTTGCAATACCAGCGATAAATTGCGTAGGAATAGATTATATTAATTCTATTTTAGAAGCTTCAGCAAAATTAAAATTACCTATTATTATTCAATTTTCATATAGAGGCGCAGCTTTTATTGCTGGAGAAGGATTGCTTAAAAAAAGAAAAACAACTGAGGCAGCGATTTTAGGAGCAGTTTCAGCTGCAAAATATGTTCATAAAATGGCAAAATATTATGGAGCTAATGTAATGTTACATACTGACCATTGTTATAAAGAAATACTACCATGGCTTGATGGTCTTTTATATGAAAATGAAAAATTTTTCCATATAAATAAAAAACCATTATTCTCATCACATATGATTGATTTATCAAAAGAGACTATTGAAAATAATATTAAAATATGCAGTAAATATTTAAAACGAATGAAAAAAATAAATTTAACATTAGAAATTGAATTAGGATGCACTGGAGGAGAAGAAGATGGAATAAATAATAATAATTTAACAAGTTCAAATTTCTACACAAAACCTGAGATTGTTTCTTATGTTTATGAAAAACTTAAAATAATAAGTAAAAATTTAACAATAGCCGCAGCTTTTGGGAATGTACATGGAGTATATAAAACAGGTAACGTAAAATTAAAACCTACCATTTTAAGAGATACTCAGAAATATATTTCTAATAAATTTAATTTACCTAAAAATAACATAAATTTTGTATTTCATGGAGGTTCAGGTTCACTTAATAAAGATATAAAGGAATCTATTAAATACGGTGTTGTAAAAATAAATATTGATACAGATATACAATGGGCGAATTGGTTTGGAATATTAAAATATTATAAAAAAAATAAAAATTTTCTACAAACACAATTAGGTAATCCAAAAGGTATAAATAACCCTAATAAAAATTATTATGATCCTAGAAAAATTATAAGAGCTGGACAAAAAAATATAATTTTATATTTAAAAAATTTTTATGAAAAACAAAAATTTTAATTATTTAAAATAAAATATATAATTTACAATATTAATTTAAATAATAAAAATTATTTATAAATTACTAATACTAATAAATTTTTAAAACAAATTAAAATTAATTTCAAATAATTTTTATATATTTATATCTTAAAAAAAATTGTAGTAATTATATAAATTATTTCGTATTTAAATATTTCCATCATATTACAAAAAATATTAAAAGATTCACGTTTATATTCTTGTTCAGGATTTTTTTGAATATAAATACAAAAATATATACTTTTTCTTAATCTATCTATAAAATATAAATATTCTTTCCATAATAAATCTAATGTTTTTAACATTATATATTTTTCAATATTTCTAATATTTTTAAAACCAATAAATTTTTCTTTTTTAAAATAACTAATTTTAAAAATTATTAAAATATATTTAAACAATACTTTGATAGCAATTTTGTTATTATTAAATAATTTAAAAATATAAAAATTTAAACAAAATTCATTTTTAAAAAAATTTTCTAAATTAATATAATTTATTTTTGTAATTAAAAAAAATTTATTAACATTTTGATTAATTATAGATTTAATTACATATTTTCTAATATTACAAATTATTTTTTTAACTTTAAAACTATTTAATATATTATTCCTTTGAATATAAAAAATATCTCTAATATTATTGATAATATTATCATATTTTATTAATTGTTTACGAATTTCAAAATTTCTAATTTCAATTTTTTTTTGAGCATTTTTAATTAATTTTGTAATAAAATTATTTTCAATTACTTCATTTGATTTAAAACCAAATTTATATATTATTTTTGAAATATTATATAAAGTAAACATTTGTATAATTGTATCTTCTAATGATAAATAAAACCTAGTTGAACCAGGATCTCCTTGTCTACCGGATCGACCTATCAATTGATTATCAATACGCCTAGATTCGTGTCGTTCAGAACCAATAATATGTAAACCACCTATATTAGATATAATATCATGTTTTTTTTTCCACAATTTTCGATTTTCTTGATTATTTAAAATATTATTTTTAATATTAAACTTACCACCTAAAATAATATCTGTACCTCTACCAGCCATATTTGTTGCAATAGTAATAGAACCTATTTCACCAGCTTTAGAAATAATTTTAGATTCTATTAAATGAAATTTAGCATTTAAAACTTTATGACTAATATTAAGTTTACTTAATTTTTTAGATAAAATTTCAGATTTCTCAATAGATATTGTTCCTATTAATAAAGGTTGACCTTTTAAATTATATTTCTTAATTTCTTTTATAATAGCTTTAAATTTTTCTTTTTCTGATATATAAATTCTATCAGAAAAATCTTTTCTAATATTTTTACAATTTGAAGGTATAATAATAGTTTTTAAATTATATATTTCTTTAAATTCATTAAATTCAGAATATGCTGTGCCAGTCATTCCAGATATTTTTTTATATAAAAGAAAATATTTTTGCAAAGTAATAGTAGATAAAATTTGATTTTCATTATTAATTGGAACATTTTCTTTAGCTTCAATAGCTTGATGCAAACCATCTGACCATCTTCTATTATTCATAATTCTCCCAGTATGTTCATCAACAATTACAATTTTTTTATTTTTTAAAATATAGTCTACATCTCGTTTAAATAAAATATGTGCACGTAATGCATTATTAATATGATGTATTAAATAAATATTCTCTGAAGAGTAAAGTAATTTTTTTTTTTTAATTAAATTATTTTTAATAAATATTTTTTCAATTAATATTAAACCTTTTTCTGATAAATAAATTTGTTTGTTTTTAAAATCAATATAAAAATTTTTATTTTCATTTAAATTTTTTGTTTTTTGTTTAACTAAAATAGATATAATTTTATTTATTTTAAAATATATATTTGAAATATTCTTAGAACTAGAAGATATTATCAAAGGAGTTCTTGATTCATCAATTAATATTGAATCTACTTCATCTATTAATGCATAATTTAATAATCTTTGCACTTTTAATTCTTTATTAAATATCATATTATCACGTAAATAATCAAAACCAAATTCATTATTAGTACCATATGTAATATCAGCTAAATATGATTTTTTTTTCTCAATAATAGACATTTCAGGTAAATTTATTCCAACTTTTAACCCTAAAAACTCAAATATATATTTATTATTTTCAGCATCTCTTTTTGCTAAATAATCATTTACAGTTATTACATGAACACCTATACCTTCTAAAGCATTTAAATAAATTGACAATGTTGAAGTTAAAGTTTTACCTTCACCAGTTTTCATTTCAGCAATACATCTGTTATTAAGTACAATACCACCTAATAATTGAACATTAAAATGACGCATACCAAATACTCTTTTGCTTGTCTCACGTACAACTGAAAAAGCCTCTGGTAATATATTATATAAAGTTTCGCCTTTTTTTAATCTATTTTTAAACTTTTTGGTATATTTTTTAATTTTAATATTTGATAATTTTTTAATATAAGGTTCTAAATCATTTATTTTTTTAACAATTTTATAAATATTTTTGAATTCATAATTTTTATTATTAAATATTTTTTTAATTAGTTTATATATCATATTTTAAAAAATTATAAAAATTAATAATAAAATATAATTATTAAATAAATAATTTTAATATATTTAAATTTTTTCAGCAATTCTTAAAATTGCGCTTCTAGCACGAATATTTTTTTTTATTTCAATTAATGAAGGTTTAATTTTTCCTAATGATTTAAATTTAGATGAATTAAATTTTATAAAATTTTTAACAACTCTATCTTCTAAAGAATGAAAACTAATAATACATAATCTACCTTTACTAGAAAGTAATTTTAAAGAATGTTTTAATCCATTTTTAATTTCTTCAATTTCATTATTAATATAAATACGTATTGCTTGAAAAATACGAGTAGCAGGATGTTTAGTGTCATAAAATTTACTACAATTTAATTTTACCAAATTAGATAACTCCTTAGTTCTAGTTATTGGTTTAATTTTATTATATTTATAAATAGCTTTAGATATACGTTTTGAAAAACGTTCTTCTCCAAATTTTTTAAACACATGACACATTTCTTTAATATTAGAATTATTAAGCCAATCAATTGCACTGTTTCCTATTTTTTGATTCATACGCATATCTAAAATTCCATCATTAATAAACGAAAAACCACGATTAGGATTATCTAATTGAATAGAAGACAGTCCTAAATCAAATAAAATACCATTAATTTTACCGTTTAAATTAATTTTATATAAATTTGAAAAATTCAAATTTAAAATTTTAAAACGAGAATCCTTTATATTATTAGCAATATTTATTGATTCTGGATCTCTATCTAATGAAAATAATTTACCTTTTTTACCTAATTTAGATAAAATTATTTTAGAATGACCTCCGCAACCAAATGTTGAGTCAATATAAATACCATCACTTTTTATTTTTAAATTTTCTATTGATTCATTTAATAAAACTGATATATGTTTATATTTTTTCAAAGTGTTTATATAAAAAATTATTAATAAATTATTAAAATTAAATTATTATTTATCTTTATTAAAATTAATAAATATATAAAATAATAAACATAAATCGTTATTTTAATAAATAAATTTTAAAATGAAAAATCCCACATTTCAAAATTTAATATTAACATTAAAAAATTATTGGTATAAAAAAGGATGTATTGTAATTCAACCTTTAGAATTAGAAGTTGGGGCAGCAACAACACATCCAATGACTTTTTTTAATTCTTTAGGTTCAAAACCTATATCAGCAGTTTATATACAACCATCACGTAGACCTTCTGATGGACGTTATAGTAAAAACGCTTATCGTTTACAAAGATATTTTCAATTACAAGTAATTATAAAACCACCACCAAATAATGTACAAGAATTATATTTAAATTCACTAAATATATTAGGTTTAAATATTAAAACATATGATATACGTTTTATTGAAGATAATTGGGAAAACCCTACATTAGGAGCTTCAGGATTAGGTTGGGAAATATGGTTAAATGGATTAGAAATATCACAAATAACATATTTTCAACAAATGGGAGGTATAGAATGTTTTCCCATAACTGTTGAAATTACTTATGGTTTAGAAAGAATAGCAATGTATATGCAAAAAAAATATAACATCTACGATATTATTTGGGACAATAATAAATTTAAAAAAACAACTTATGGTGATATGTTTTATAATAATGAATTAGAATATTCTAGATATAATTTTAAATACGCTAATATTAATTTTCTTTTTAATTGCTTTAAAGAATATAAAATAGAAGCAAAAAAAATACTAAAATTAAAAAAACCACTTATAATACCAGCTTATGAATATATTTTAAAAACTATTCATATATTTAATATTTTAGATTCAAGAAAAGCGATATCATCAACAGAAAGACAAAGATATATTCTTAATATTAGAGCATTAAGCAAAAAAATTGCTAATTTATATAGTAAATTTTATTTAAAATAATTTATAATATTTACAAAATAAAAATTTTAAAAATGATAAAATTTAATTTTTTAATAGAAATCGGAACCGAAGATTTACCACATAAATCTCTTGTTTTAATTGCAAAATCATTATTTTATAATTTTATTATTGAATTAAATAAATATAAAATAAATTATTATAAAATTAATTGGTTTGCAACATCACGACGTTTAGCAATTAAAATAAATAACTTAAATATACTAAAATTTAACAAAAAAAAATTTTTATATAATAATTCAATTATTAAAAAAAAATCAATAATAAAATTATTTAAAAAAAAAATAATAAAAATAATTAATAATTCATTAAATAAACTAAATAATTTTAAAAAAATGAAATGGAATAATAAAAAAATACTTTTTATACGTCCAATTAGAAATATTGTTATTTTACTAAATAATAAATTAATCCCTGTTTCTATTTTAGGAATAAAATCAACAAGAAAAATTTATGGTCATCATTTTATGGGTATTAAAAAAATACTTATTAAAAATGCAAATGATTATCCAGATATTTTATTTTTAAAATGTAAAGTTATTGCAAATTATAATATAAGAAAATCTTTAATTATTAAAAAGTCAATTTTTAAAATTAAAAAAAAAATAGGTATTATTGATTTAGATAAAAAACTTTTAAATGAATTAACATCATTAGTAGAATGGCCAGTAATTTTAATTGGAAATTTTAAAAAACAATTTTTAAAATATCCTTTAGAACCTATTATTTATATTATGAAAAAATATCAAAAAATATTTCCAATTTATAATTATAAAAAAATTATACTACCTAAATTTATTTTAATTTTAAATATTAAAACAATAAATTCAAATATTATTATTAAAGATAATGAAAGACTATTAAATTATCGCCTTAAAGATATAGAAAATTTTTTTAAAAAAGATTGTAAAAAATCTCTAGAAAACAATTTAAAAAAATTAAAACAAATAATATTTCAAGAAAAAATAGGAACATTATATGAAAAAATTTTTAGAATTATAATTATATCTATTTTACTATCACATATAAATAAAAAAAATATTAATTATTCAATACGTTTAAATTTAATTTCAAAATGTGATTTAATTAAAAATATAGTAATTGAATTCCCCAAACTTCATGGAATAATAGGAATGTATTATTCGCATTATTATAAAGAATCAGAGATTATTTCCATTTCTTTAAATAAAAAAAAAAAAAAAAATTTTTTAAATAATAAAATTAAAAAAAAATTATTATTATCATCATTATTATTAATTTCTAATAAAATAGATTTTTTAGTTGGTATTTTTGGTATAGGAAACATTACTAAAAGTAAAAAAGACCCATTTGAAATACGTCGTAATGCATTATACATCTTAAATACAATAATTAAAAAAAAGATAAAATTAAATTTAAAAAATATTATTAAAAAAAATATTATATTATATGGAAATAAAATAAATAATAATAATGTTGTAAATGATATTATTAATTTTATATTTAAAAGATTTTGTTTTTTATATATTAAGAAAGGATATCCAAAAGAAATTATTAAATCTATTAAAAAATTTAAATTTACAAATATTTTAAACTTTTATAATCATTTAAAAGCAATCAAATTTTTACTAAATTTTAAAAAATCATATAATTTAATAAACTCTAATAAAAGAATTTTAAATATTATATATAAATCAAATAATATTTTTTATAAAAAAATAAAAATATCCTTATTAAAAGAAAAATATGAAATAAAATTATTTAAAAAAATAATTTTTTTAAAAAAAAAAATAAATAAATTAATTTTTAAAAAAAAATATAAAATTATTTTTAAAAAATTTATAAATATTAATAAATATATTAATATTTTTTTTAATAAAATAATGATAATGATTAATGAAAATAAAATATGCATTAATCGTTTAACTATATTAAATAAAATTAAAGAAATTTTTGATAAAATTGCAAATATTGCAATATTAAAATAAAATATTTATATAAATTTTAAGGATAAATATGACAACTATTTTAAGTGTAAGTAGAGACGGCAAAACAGCAATGGGTGGCGATGGACAAGCAACATTAGGTAATATAATTATTAAAACAAATTGTGAGAAAGTAAAATATATGTATAATAATAAAATAATAGCTGGTTTTGCAGGAAGCATATCAGATTCATTTAAATTATTTGAAATTTTTGAAAAAAAACTAGAAATTAATAATGGAAAATTAATTAAAGCAGCAATAGATCTTGCTAAAGATTGGAGAGATGATAAAATTTTAAGAAGATTAGAAACATTTTTAGCTGTTGCAAATAAAACAAATTCATTAATTATAACTGGTTTAGGAGATATTATTAAACCTGAACATAATTTAATAGGTATTGGTTCTGGAGGTATATATGCTTTAGCAGCAGCGCGTGTATTACTTGAAAATACAAAATTAAGTGCGCGTATAATTGTAGAAAAATCACTTAAAATCGCTAGTGACATTTGTATATACACAAATAAAAATATAATAATTAAAGAATTAAAATAAGGAAAAAACTATGTTAAAAATGACACCGCAGGAAATTGTATCTAAATTAAATTTATATATAATTGGACAAAAAAAAGCTAAACGCGCTATTGCAATTGCATTACGTAATCGTTGGAGAATATTTAATTTAAAAAAAAAAAGTAAAAAAGAAATAAGACCAAAAAACATACTTATGATTGGACCAACTGGAGTCGGAAAAACAGAAATTGCTAGAAGATTAGCTAAAATATCAAATTCACCTTTTATTAAAGTAGAAGCAACAAAATTCACAGAAGTTGGTTATGTAGGTAAAGAAATTGATTCAATTATTCATGATCTTGCAGATTCTACTTTCAATATTATTAAAAAAAAAAACAATAATATAAAAATAAAAAAAATATCTGAAAAAAAAATTATTAATATTTTAATAAAAAAAATTATTAAAAAAAAAAAAATTAAAAATATAAAATTCATTTATAAAATTTTAATACAAAAATTACATAATGGTGAATTAAATAATAAAAAAATAAAAATTAATTTTAAATTTAAAAAAATAGATTTTGAAATTATAAATTATACAAATATAAAAAAAACAACAAATGAAATACAAAAAATGTTTAAAAATTTTTATAATATAAAAAATAAAGAAATTAAAATTAAAAATGCTATTAAAATTATTACAAAAGAAGAAACATTAAAATTATTCAAAAAAAATTATAAAAAAAAAATTATTAATGACATAGAGCAAAACGGAATAGTTTTTATTGATGAAATAGATAAAATTTGCAGAAGTCAAAATTATAATAATAATTTCGAAATTTCAAGAGAGGGGGTTCAAAGAGATTTATTATCTTTAGTAGAAGGTTGTACTGTTTTGACTAAATATGGTAATATTAATACAGACAATATTTTATTTATTGCATCAGGAGCTTTTCATTCATATAAACCTTCAGATTTAATACCAGAATTACAAGGACGTTTCCCAATACAAATTAAATTAAAACCATTAAATATAAAAGATTTTAAAAAAATATTAATAGAACCTAAATTTTCATTAATAGAACAGTATAAAAAATTAATATTAACAGAAGGATTAAATATTGAATTTACAAAATGTGGTATATATAATATAGCAAAATCTGCGTTTATATTAAATAAAACTTATGAAAATACAGGTGCAAGAAGATTACATACTATACTAGAAAATTTATTGGAAGAAATTTCATATAATGCAAATAAAATAACAAACACAAAAATTATTATAGACAGTAAGTATGTTAAAAAAAAAATAAAAATAAAAACTATAAAAGAAGATTTAAATAAATTTATTTTATAATATTATACAAGATAATATTCATGTAAGGTAATTAAACCTTACATGAATTAAATAAATAATAATTTAAATTTAAAAATAAATTTATTATAAATTTATAATTAAAATAATTTATTTATTAATATTTTTAAAACGTTTATTAAATATATTAATTCTACCTCCTGAAGAACCATCACGTTGTGAGCCAGTATAAAAAGGATGACAATTATTACAAATATCTAAATTAGTATTTTTATATATTGTTGAAAAAACTTTAATTATATTTCCACAAGAACATTTAAAATTAACTTTTTTATACTTTGGGTGAATATTATTTTTCATTTTTTTAATTTCCTTTAATTTATTAAATATCAAAAATAATAAAATTATTACTTGACTATTCTAATATATATAATATATTATAATAAAAGTCCTCTTCGTCTAAGGGTAGGACACCGCCCTTTCACGGCGGCAATAGGGGTTCAAATCCCCTAGAGGACATAAATTTTAATTTATAATAATAAATATATTTAAAATTTAATATTATTAAAACAATTTAAAATTATTTAATATTTTTTTTATTTCTATTAACTAATTCTATATATGCCATAGGAGAATTATCTCCATTACGATAACCACATTTAAATATACGTGTATAACCACCTGGTCTATTAAAATAAATAGGTCCAATTTTTTTAAATAATTTACTTACAATTTTATTATCTCTTATTTTTGAAAATATTAATCTTCTATTTTTAATAATATCTATTTTAGAAATAGTAATAATAGGTTCTACAAAACGTCTTAATTCTTTTGCTTTAGCTAAAGTTGTTTTAATAATTTCATAATTTATTAAAGAACAAATTATATTACGTAACATTAATTTTCTATGACTACTATTTCTATTAAATAATCTACCAATTTTTCTGTGTCTCATATTTAAATCCAATTAAATTAATTTTTAATAATTTTTTTTTTTATGTTTTTTAAAAGGTGGCCAATTTTCTATTCTCATACCTAAAGATAAACCATGTGAATTCAATATTTCTTTAATTTCAGTCAATGATTTTTTACCTAAATTAGGTGTTTTTAAAAGCTCAACTTCAGTACATTGCACTAAATCGCCAATATAATGTATAGCTTCAGATTTTAAACAATTTAAAGAACGAACAGTTAATTCTAATTCTTCAACATTACGTAATAATATAGGATTAATTTTAGGTTTTTCCAATTTTATTTCTGGCTTTATAATACTACTTAAGTCCATAAAAATAGAAAATTGTTCTGCTAAAATAGTAGAAGAAGTAATAAATGCTAATTTTGAATCAATTATTCCATTTGTTTCTATTACAATAGTTAAACTATCAACATCATCCCTATCTCCAAAAACAATAGTTTTAACACTATAAGAAACATATTTAATAGGATTGAAACAAACATCTAAAAAAATTAAACCTATTTTTTTTTGACTACCCTTTCTTTGAATTACAGGGAAATACCCTCTACCTCTTTCAATTTTTATATTTATTGCAATATTTGATTTTACACTAGTTAAATTACAAATAACATAATTAGAATTTAAAATTTTAACATATTTATTATTATTCATTATATCTTTTCCAGTTAATTTACAAACACCATGTTTTTTAATATTAACAACAACTGAATTTTTATTTTCAATATTTATAACTAAAGATTTTAATTTTAATAATATTTCTAATACACTTTCTTTAACACCTTTTATAACACTATATTCATGTAATACTCCTTCTATTTCAATTTCTGTAACCGCACATCCTGGAATTGATGAAAGCAAAACACGTCTAATTGCATTACCAAACGTATGACCAAATCCCCTTTCTAAGGGTTCAAGAGTTATCTTTGAACTAACATCGGAAATTTTTTCTACTTTTTTAATAGTAGGTTTTAAAAAGTCTATATAAAACTTTGACATTTTAATATCCTCCAAAAAAAAATTAATAAAAATTATTTAGAATATAACTCAATTATTAATTGTTCATTAATATCAGGATATATATCTAAACGGTTAGGTAATCTTAACAAAGATCCTTGAAATTTAGAATGATCAACAATTAACCATTCAGATTTTTCTCTTTGTTTAAAAATATTAAAAGCTAATTTAATACGTTCTTGATTAATAGATTGTTTATTTATTCTAACTACATCATTTAATAATAATTGATAAGAAGGAATATTAACTACTTTATCATTAACTAAAATCGATTTATGACTAATTAATTGTTTAGCTTCAGCACGAGTAGAACTAAAACCCATACGATAAACAATATTATCTAATCTAAGTTCTATTAAACGCAATAAATTAACACTAGTACTACCTTTTAAACGATTTGCTTTTATATAATAATTTTTAAATTGTTTTTCTAAAATACCATAAATACGTCTCACTTTTTGTTTTTCACGTAACTGCAAAGCATAATCAGATAAACGTATTTTATGTACATTGATTTGGCCTGGTAATTTTTCCATATTACATTTTAAATTAATATCACGAACACCAGATTTTAAATATAAATCCGATTGTTCTCTACGACTTAATTTCAATTTAGGGCCTAAAAATTTTGCCATATTATACCTTAAAATTTAAACACGACGTCTTTTAGGAGCACGACAACCATTATGAGGAATTGGGGTAACATCTATAATACTAATTATATTAAAACCCAAAGAATTTAAAGATCTTATAGTAGATTCTCTACCAGAACCAGGACCTTTTATTTTAATTTGTAAATTTTTAACACCATATTTTTTTAACAAAATTGAACATCTTTCAGTAGCAACTTGCGCTGAAAACGGAGTTGATTTTCTAGAACCTTTAAATCCAGAAGCACCAGAAGATGAAGATACTAAAGTATTTCCTTTAAGATCTGTAATAGTAATAATTGTATTATTAAAAGACGAATATATATGAGCTATACCTTCTGAAATTTGTTTTTTATTTTTAATAATAACATCATTATTATTAGTTTTTGAATCTATTTTAACATCCGTTTTTGTATTTGTTTTTAAATCTGTTTTTAAATTTGTTTTTAAATCTGTTTTTAAATTTGTTTTTAAATTTGTTTTTAAATTTGTTTTTAAATTTGTTTTTAAATTTGTTTTTAAATTTGTTTTTAAATTTGTTTTTAAATTTGTTTTTAAATTTGTTTTAACATCATTTTTTTTATTTTTTTTTTTATTTATTTTAATATTTGTTTTTTTATTAATATTTTTATTAATCATAAAAACCTTATTTTCTAATTATCTTACGTGGACCTTTTGAAGTTCTAGCATTAGTTTTAGTTCTTTGACCTCTTACTGGTAATTTATTACTATGTCTCAAACCTCTATAACAATTAATATCTATAAGTCTTTTAATATTTAATTTAATATCTCTATGTAAATCACCTTCAACTAAAAAATTTGAAATATATTCACGTATAGAATCAATTGTTTTGATATTTAATTGTTTAATATTAATTTTTTCATTAATATTAAATTTAAGACATATTTTTTTAGATCTAGATTTACCTATACCAAAAATTGATGTCAATGCAATTAATATATGTTTATTTTCTGGAATATTAACTCCTGATATTCTTATCAATTTATCTCCTTAAATATTTAAAATTAACCCTGTCTTTGTTTATGTTTTAATGAAAAACTACAAACTACACGAATTATTCTATTTCTTCTTATTATCTTACAATTTCTACAAATTTTTTTAATAGAAGCACGAACTTTCATTATATTCTCACATTTTATAAATTATTACAATTAAATATTTATAATTTATTTTTTTTAAAAACAGAATTATATTGAGATGACATTAATAATATTTGTATCTGGGAAATAAAATCCATAATAACTAAAGTTACAATCAATATTGAAGTGCTACTTAAATAAAATGGAATTTTAATTATTTTATTAAATATTTCAGGTATTAAACATATAAAAATTATATATAATGTTCCTAAATTATTTAAACGTAAAACTATATTACTGATGTAATTAGAAGTTTTTATACCTGGACGTATACCATATATAAAACCACCTGATTTTTTTAAATTATTTGCAGTTTTATTAGAATCAAAAAATACAGGAATACTTACAAAACTAAAAAACATAATAAAATTAATATATAAAATCAAATAAAGAATTTTACCAGGTTGTAAATTAAAAATAATTTTTTTAATTATAAAAAATTTATTAAATTTTTCTATTAAAAACAATAATAAATTTGTTATAAAAAGCACAATACTTGAAGAAAAAATTGCAGGTGTTATACCAGATATATTTATTTTAATAGGTAAATAAATATTTTGATTTATATAAAATTTACATTTACTTAAATTATTTTTATAATTTATAAATATACGTCTTTGAGAACATTCTATAAAAATAATAAAATAAATTATTAAAAATAATAATATTAAAAATAAAAAAATTTTAAAAAAAACAAAATTATAAAAATATTTATTCAATAAAACAAAATTTATAGAAGAAGGTAAACCTACTAATATTCCAAAACAAATAATTATTGAAATACCATTACAAATACCTTTTTCAGAAATTTCTTCACCTAACCACATTAATATCATAGAACCAGTAATTAAACTTATTAATATAATTAAATAAAAAAAAACATTTTTATCAAAAATTAAATTATTAAACCCATAAATTTTATTAAAGTTTATAAATATAATTATAGATTGAATTATTGAAAAAAAAAAAGCAACATATCGAATAACCTGATTAATTTTATTTTCATAATTTAATGAATATTTATCAATTTTAATTAAATTAGGATAAATAAAATTAATAATTTGAATGATAATTGATGCTGATACATAAGGAATTAAACCTAAAGAAAATATTGAAATATGACTTAAACTACCACCAGAAAATATATTTAACATTTCAAATATATTATTATTATTATTTTTTAAAAAAAAATCATTTATAATATTAATTCCTGGTACTGGAATAAATGAACCAATTCTAAAAATAATTAAAATACAAATAAGAAAAATAAATTTAGATTTTAAAAGACAAATTCCATTTTTATAAACTTTAAATATATTTTCCATATTTTTATCCTTTTATATTTTTAAAAAAATCAATTTTTACATTTTTTGTTACAAATAAATTAAAAATTTTAAAATACTTATTAATTGAACCAGAAAAAATAATTTTAATAAATTTAATTTTATTATTCACTAATTTATATTTTTTTAAAATATTTAAATTTATATAATTTTCTTTAATTATATTTAATTCATATAAACGTATTTCTTTTATATATCTTTTTTTTTTAGAAAAAAAACCATATTTAGGTAAACGTCTATACAAAGGCATTTGACCACCTTCAAAACCTCTTTTAACAGTATTTCCAGATCTACTTTTTTGTCCTTTATGCCCTCTACCACAAGTTTTGCCCAATCCTGAACCTATTCCTCTACCTACGCGTTTTTTATTATTTTTAAAATTATTAAATGAATTTAACTTATTTAAATACATATTTTAATCCTGAATATTAATCATATAATAAATAAGTTTAATCATTCCATTTATAGATTTAGTATTTCTAATTTTAACAACTTTATTAATACGTCCCAATCCTAATGAAACCAATGTAGCTTTATGAGTTGGTTTTATACCTATAGAACTTCGTATTTGTTTAATTGTAATAATTTTATACATATTATAACTACCTCAAAAAATCTAAAGATAATTTATCACGCTTCAAAGAAATATATCTTATTGTTTTCATATTTATTAAAGCTTTAATAGTAGCCTTAACAACATTAATTGGATTAGTTGAACCATATACTTTAGCTAAAACATTTTGAACACCAACAACCTCTAAAACAGCACGCATAGCACCACCTGCAATAATACCAGTTCCTTCAGATGCTGGTTTCATAAATACAAATGTTCCTGTATATTTACCTGTAATAGTGTGATGTAAAGTATTTTTTTTTAAAACAATATTAATTATATTACGTCTAGCTTTTTCAGTAGATTTTTTAATTGCTAAAGGTACTTCTTTTGATTTACCATAACCAAAACCTATTTTTCCTTTTTTATTTCCTATAACTGTTAAAGCAGTAAAACTAAAAACTCTTCCACCTTTTACAGTTTTAGAAACTCTATTAATATTAATTAATTTTTCTTTAAATTCAATATTTTTTTCTTCAATAAACAATATTTAATTCCTTAAAAAATTAAACCAGATTCACGAGCAGATTCAGCTAATGCTTTAATTCTTCCATGATATTTATACCCAGATCTATCAAAAACAACTTTTTTAATACCTTTATCAATACAACGTTTAGCTATAATATTTCCAATTATAGAAGCAGAATATTTATTGCTAGAATTATTTGTAATTTTATTAATATTTTTTTCTAAAGTAGACGCAGATAGTAAAGTTTTATTATTACAAACTATTTGAGCATATATATTATGAGAAGTACGAAAAACAACTAATTTAATAACATTTTTTTTAATTTTAGTACGAATACTTTTAGCACGTTTTAAACGTTTTTTATTTTTACACATTTTTGAATCCTATTTTTTTTTAGTTTCTTTTAATTTAATAATTTCATTATCATAACGTATTCCTTTACCTTTATAAGGATCTGGAACATGAAATAATCTTATGTCTGCAGCAACTTGACCAATTAATTGTTTATTTGGACTATTTAATAAAATTTCATTTTTACTCGAACAATTCACAAAAACACCATTAGGTATAATATAATTTATTAAATGTGAAAAACCTAAAGATAAAACTAAATTATTATTTTTAATATTAACTTTATATCCTACACCAAATAATTTTAATTTTTTAAAAAACCCAATAGTTACACCAATTATCATTGAATTAATTATAGATCTAGCAGTACCTGCTTGTGACCATGAATATTTATTATTTTTGACAGTAGAAAAAAAAATTATATTTTTTTCTTTATTAATAATTACATTCTTATTAACAATATGTTTTAATTTACCATTTTTTCCACTAATCTTAATAATTTTATTAATTATATTTATTTTAACATTTTTAGGTATTAAAATTGATTTTTTAGCGATACGAGACATATTTACTCCATTAATAAACATAACATATAATTTCACCACCTATACCATTTTTTCTAGCTAAACTATCAGACATTATACCTTTTGATGTAGATATAATTGCAATTCCCAAACAATTCATAACTTTAGGTAATTCTTTATTTTTTTTATATACACGCAAACTAGATTTACTAATTCTTTTTATATTTTCTATAACTGGTTTATTATTATAATATTTTAAAATTATTTCTAAATATATTTTATTGCTAATAACTTTTTTATAATCTTTTATATAACCTTCGTCTTTCAATACTCTAGAAATTTCGTTTTTTATATT
The DNA here is from genome assembly GCF_029910555.1 of Candidatus Psyllophila symbiotica. NCBI lineage: Bacteria > Pseudomonadati > Pseudomonadota > Gammaproteobacteria > Enterobacterales > Enterobacteriaceae > Candidatus Psyllophila > Candidatus Psyllophila symbiotica. The sequence goes on along the minus strand of NZ_CP092142.1, from coordinate 128,436 downwards.
AGAGAACGGCATTATAATTTTTTTTTTTCTAATATTTTGTCCATTTCTAATATATGTTAACATATCTGAAATTGGATCGTGCATACTCATATATTCTCCAAATTTAAAAAATTTTTACCAACTTGATTTTTTCAAACCAGGAATATCACCACTCATAGCAGATTCTCTTAATTTTATTCTACTTAAACCAAATTTACCAATATATCCACGTACTCTACCAGTTTTAACACAACGATTACTATATCTCGATAAACTTGAATTACGTGGTAAAGATTGTAATTTAAAAATATAATTTAATTTTTTTTTAAATGAATATAATGTTTCTTTAATTTTTTTTTTAATTTTAATTCTTTTATTATAAAACTTATTTATTAATTTTATTTTTTTAATTTCTCTAATTTTAAGAGATTTTTTTGACATAATTTACCTATATTTCTTAAAAGGAAAATTAAAATACAATAACATTTTATAAATTTGATTATCAATTTTAGAATTAGAAACAATTGTTATATTTAAACCATTAATATTATCAATTTGATCAAAATCAATTTCAGGAAAAATAATATGTTCTTTTATACCAATATTATAATTACCAAAACCATCAAAAGAATTTAAAGATAAACCTCTAAAATCTCTAATTCTAGGTATAGCAATAAAAATTAATCTTTCTAAAAAATTCCACATTTTATTACCTCTTAAAGTTACCATACAACCAATTGGATTATTTTGTCTTATTTTAAAACTCGCAATTGATTTTCTAGATTTAGTAATTATAGGTTTTTGACCTGATATAACAGTTAAATTATTAAATGCAATATTTAATTTTTTTTTATTAAAACCTGATTCTCCTAAACCAATATTTAAAACAATTTTAATAATTTTAGGAACTTGCATTAAAGAAGTATAATTAAATTTTTTGATCATAAAATTTATAATTTTTTTTTTATAATAATTTTGTAATTTTTCCATTTTATCCTATTAATTATTTTATAATTTTATTATTTGACTTATATAAACGTACTTTTTTATTTTTAATAAAAGTAATTTTAACTTTATCAGATTTATTAGTATATTTATTAAATATAGAAATATTAGAAATATGAATAGGAAATTCTTTTTTAATAATACCGCCTGTTTTATTTAAAGATGGAACAGATTTTTGATGTTTTTTAAATATATTCATATTTTTAATAATTACTTTTTTTTTAGATATAATTTTTATAATTTTACCACTTTTACCTTTATTTTTTCCGGTAATTATAACAACAGTATCATTTTTTTTAATTTTATTCACCATTTAACCTCTTTTTAAATTACTTCAGGTGCTAAAGAAATAATTTTAGTAAATTTTTCGTTACGTAATTCTCTAGTTACAGGACCAAAAATACGCGTACCTATTGGTTGTAATGTTGTATTATTTAAAATAACACAAGAATTATTATCAAAACGTATCAATGAACCATCAGAACGTCGAACTCCTTTTTTTGTACGAACTATAACTGCTTTTAAAACCTCACCTTTTTTAACTTTACTATTAGAAATAGCTTCTTTAATTGAAATTTTTATTATATCACCAATATTTGCATAACGTCTACGAGAACCACCTAAAACTTTAATACACATTACTTTACGAGCTCCTGAATTATCAGCAACATTTAAAACAGTTTGTTCTTGAATCATTTAAACTCCAGTAATTTAAAAACATTTTAATTAAATAAATTATTTCAAATAATTTTTTTTTAAAATTTTCACTAATATCCAAAATTTTTTTTTCGATAATGGAGTAGTTGATTTAAATTCTACTAAATCACCAATATTACAATTATTATTTTCATCATGTACATAAAATTTAGTTGTTTTTTTAATAAATTTTTTATAAATAGTATGTTTTATTTTACGTTTAATAACAACAACAATAGATTTTATCATTTTATTACTAGTTACTATACCTTTTAATGTATTATCTTTTTTCATTTACATACTCTTTTATTAATAATTAAAGTTTTAATACGTGCAATATCTCTACGATTTTCTTTTAATAAATGTGTTTTTTTAAGTTGATTATTTCCTAATTTAATACGCAAACTAAATTTCTCATATAATAACATATATAATATACCATTTAATTCATTTAATGTTTTATTTTTAATATTTTTAAATTTCATAAAATAACCTTTTTTATTGAAAAAATAGTTTTCACGGGTAATTTACTTGAAGCTTGAACAAAAGCTTTACGTGCTAATTCTTCTGATACTCCATCTAATTCATAAAGAATTTTACCTGGTTTAATTAATGAAACCCAAAATTCGACATTGCCTTTTCCTTTTCCCATTCTTACTTCTAAAGGTTTTTTTGTAATAGGTTTATCTGGAAATATGCAAATCCAAATTTTACCTTGTTTTTTAATTGTACGATTTATTGACCTACGTGCTGATTCAATTTGTTTAGAAGTTATTCTTCCATGTTCGATAGATCTTAAACCAAACATTCCAAAATTAATATTATTATTTATTGATAAACCTTTATTACGTCCTTTTTGAGTTTTTTTAAATTTAGTTCTTTTAGGTTGTAACATTTATATTCCTAATCATTATTATCATCATTATCATCATTATTACTATTAATAATTTCATATATTTTTTTTTTAAAAAACCATTTATTATCTAATATTTCTCCTTTAAAAACCCAAACTTTAATACCTATTACTCCATATGTTGTATTTGCAATAGATGTATTATAATCAATATCAGCTCTTAAAGTATGCAAAGGCACACGTCCTTCACGATGCCATTCAGTTCTAGCAATTTCAACTCCCCCAATTCGTCCATTTAATTCAATTTTAATACCAATAGCACCATTATTAATAGCATTTTGTACTGATTTTTTAATAATACGTCTGAATATAATACGATGTTCTAATTGAAATTTTATATTATTTGATATTAATTTAGCATCTATTTCTGGTTTTTTTATTTCAAATATATTAATTATAGAAGGTATATTAACAAATTTACTAATTTCTTTACACAATATTTCTATATTATCATTTTTATTTTTAATAATACTATCAGATCTAGAGGTATAAATTATAATTTTAATTAATTTAATATTTCTATAAATTACAATTTTAGATAAAAATAATTTCATTAATTTTTTTTTAAGAAAACTTCGAATTTTAAAATCATCATTTAAATTTTTATTGTATTCTTTTTTATTTGCATACCATATAGAATTCCAAAACTTAATAATACCTAATCTGACACCATGCGGATTTACTTTTTGACCCATATAAAATCTCCAAAATTAATTATCAGACAATATTATATTAATATGACTAGTACGTTTTAAAATATAATCTGTTTTACCTTTAGCACGAGGGAAAATACGTTTAGATCGAGATCCTTCATCTATAAAAATTTTTTTAATATATAATAATTTAACATTTGTATTAATATTATAAATTTTAAAATTAGAAATAGCAGATTTTAATACTTTTTTAATTAGATTAGATGCTTTTTTAGAATTATATTTTAAAATTTCTAAAGCTTTAATTGCATTTTTACCTTTAATTAAATTAGAAATTAAACGCAATTTTTGAGCAGAAGAATTAGCATAACAATGTTTAGTAATTATTTCTTTATTCATTTTTTTTTCCATTTTTAGTATTTTTAATATTTTTAGTATTTTTAGTATTTTTAGTATTTTTAGTATTTTTAATTTTTTTATCTGCAGTATGACCTTTAAATATACGTGTAACAACAAATTCACCTAATTTATGTCCAATCATTTCATCTGTTATAAATATTGGAACATGCTTTCTACCATTATGAACAGCAATAGTTAATCCTATCATATTAGGAAATATTGTAGATCTACGTGACCAAGTTTTAAATGATTTAATCTTTTTGGTATTTAATATTTTTTTTACTTTAAAAAATAAATGTTTGTCAATATAAGGACCTTTTTTAATTGATCTTGGCATAATTATTACCTTATTTATTTTTATTTCTAAAACGTATAATTAATTTATTAGTGCGTTTATTAATACGAGTTTTTTTACCTTTAGTAGAAATACCCCAAGGAGTAACAGGATGTTTTCCAAAATTACGACCTTCTCCACCACCATGAGGATGATCAATAGGATTCATAGCTGTTCCGCGCACTGTAGGTCTTATACCTCTCCAACGTGATTTACCAGCTTTTCCTAATAAAGAAAGCATATGTTCTGAAAAACCAACTGCACCTAAAGTAGCACGACATTTAGAAAAAATTTTACGTATTTCACCAGAACGTAATCTTATTGTTACATATTTACCATCAATTGCAATAATTTGAGCATATGAACCTGCAGATCTAATTAATTGACCACCTTTACCAGGTTTTAATTCTACATTATGTATAATAGAACCAACTGGAATATTTTTAATAGGTAGACAATTACCTAATTTAATATTTATTTTTTCACCTGATTCAATTTTATCACCTATTTTTATTCCTTTTGCAGCTAAAATATATCTACTTATTCCATTTTTATATAAAATTAATGCAATATTTGCTGATCTATTTGGATCATATTCTAAACGTTTAACTTTTCCAATAATATAATCAATATTACGTTTATAATCAATCAATCTATAATGTTTTTTGTGACCTCCACCTATATGTCTAGTAGTTATTCGACCTAAATTATTTCTTCCACCTGATTTAGTTAATTTCTTAAGTAACAACTTATATGGTTTACCTTTATATAAACTTTTATTAATTAATTTATTAGCATGTCTAATACCAGGAGATGTAGGTTTATAATTAACAACAATCATTTTAATTCCTTTTATTTTATTTATTAAATAACAACTTTTTATATATTTAAATAATTTTATATTATTTTAAATTTTTAAAAGTAATATATACTTTTTTCCAGTCTTTATGGTAACCATAATTATTTTTATTAATTCTAAATTTTTTACCTTTTACTAATAATGTATTAATTGATTTTATTTTAATTCCAAAAATTTTTTGAACAGCATTTTTAATTTCATTTTTATTAAATTTTTTAATAACCCTTAAAACAGTTGAGTTACCATTTTTAATTATAAAATTTACTTTTTCAGATACATGTATTTTATATATAATATTTATTAATTTTTCATTTTTTATAATCATAAAATATTCTCAAAATATTTTAAAACTTCTAAAGTAGTTATTATATTATTAGAATTAATTAAATTTAAAATATTAATATTTTTAATATCATTTATTTTAATATTATAAACATTACGTGAAGATAAAAATAAATTTTTTTCAATTTTTTTAGTAATTATTAAAGTTTTTTTTTTAGGTATATTTTTTATTTTATTTAATAATACATTAGTTTTAGGAGAATTTATTGAAAAATTATTAAAAACTATTAATCTTTTTTGTCTTATTAATTCTGAAAAAATACATTTTATAGCACCTCTATACATTTTTTTATTAATTTTTTGATGATATTTTTTAAATTTAGAAGTAAAAGTAACACCGCCAGAACGCCAAATAGGACTTTTTAAAGAACCAGAACGAGCACGCCCAGTACCTTTTTGACGCCATGGTTTTTTATTTGAACCAGAAACCTCTGATTTATTTTTTTGAGATTTATTTCCACTACGATTATTAACTAAAAATGATATAATTACTTGATGAACTAATAATTTATTAAATTTACAGTTAAAAATAGATTTAGAAATATTTATACTATTATTAGTATCATTTAATAAAATTTCCATAACTATACTCCATTCTTTTTAATAGCTGGTTTTATTATAATATTTTTACCAATTGAACCAGGTATAGATCCTTTAATTAATAATAATTTTTTAATAATATCAATTTTAATAATTTTTAAATTTTGCACTGTAACACGTTGATTTCCTAAATGACCAGCCATTTTTTTACCTTTAAATACTTTACCAGGAGTTTGATTTTGACCAATTGAACCTGGTACTCTATGTGATAAAGAATTACCATGTGTACTATCTTGAGTATTAAAATTCCATCTTTTAACAGTCCCAGAAAAACCTTTACCTTTAGAAATTCCAGTAATATCAATAAATTGATTTTCTGAAAAAATATTTAAATCAATTTTTTCACCTAAATTAAATTTTTTTTTTTTAAAAACACGAAATTCCCACAAACCTTCTCCAGGAATTAAACCAGATTTTTTGAAATGTCCTTTTTCAGATTTATTATATTTTTTTTTATAACCTGTAGTAATTTGAATAGTAAAATAATTATTTTTTTTAATATTTTTAATTTGAGTAATATAATTATTTTTAATTTCAACAATACTAATTGGAATTGAAAAACCATTTTTTTTAAAAACTCTAGACATACCAATTTTTTTACCTACTAATCCAATCATATTTTAACCTTAAATTCATTCAAATTTTAAATAATATTAATTTTAATAAAAATTCCAGAAATTAATTTTATTTTCATTAATTTTTCAATAGTTTTAAAATTAGAAGTTATAATACCTAATAATCTTTTATAAGTGCAAATTTCATATTGATCACGAGCATCTTTGTCAACATGAGGTGATATAAGAATAGTAAATTTTTCTTTAATTATTGGTAAAGGTATTGGACCATAAATTTTAGCTTTAGTACTATAAGCAATATTAATAAATTTAAGTATTAATTTTTCCATTATTCTAAAATCAAATGATTTTAATTTAATTCTAATATGTTTTTTCATTAAAATAAATTTCCTTTTATAAAATTTTTTTTTTTTGATATTATAAAAAATTTATAAATTAAATATTTAATAAATATTTAAAATATAATAATAATTAAACATTTTATAAAATTAAAATTTTATTATTTAAACATATAAAATTATTAATATTTGATCATTTTAAAATATTTAATAAATTAAAATTTTAAATATATATTTTAATATAAAATATATTTTTAATTAATAAAAGATAATTTAATATTAGAATATCCAAAATATTCTCTTAATTGAGTTAATAACAAATTATTTATTTTAATATTCCATTGTTTACTACAAGATAATTTTAAAGTTATATTGCTTTCCTTATAATAAAACCATAAGGGAATTTTACCATTTTTATTTTTTTCTAATAATTTATATAAATAATTTAATAATTTACTATTAATTTTATCAATATCTATATATATTATTAACTTAGTAACATATTGTTCTCTAATTGTATTAATATTAAATAATTCATATACATACATTTTATATAAATTTTTGAAATTATCAAAAAAAACTTCACCACTAACAATTAAAATAATGTTTTTTTTAATAATATTTTTATATTTTTTTAATACATTATTAAATAAAATAATTTCTAATCTATATGTATTATCATCTAAAATACATATACAAATATATTTATTATTTTTAGTACATATAATTTTATAATATATTACTAATCCAGAAACAATTTTTATATTATTTTTCCTTGTTAAATTTAAATCTTTTAAAAGTATTCCTCCTGTATAATATTTAATTTCTTCAATATACTGAGTTATAGGATGACCAGTTAAATATAAACCAAGTGTATCATGTTCTTTTTCTAATATTAATGATTGAGGTAAAGATATAAAATTTTTATATTTATTTATAATCTCTTTAGGAATATCTTTTAAAATATTAAACATACTTTTTTGACCAATTTTAATAAATTTTTTATAATATTCAGTAATTTTAATTATATCCTGTAATATATAATTTAAAAAAGAACGATTTTGTTTTGTGTAATCAAATGAACCTGAAAAAATTAATTTTTCAAGTATTCTTTTATTAATTATTTTTTTATCAATAAAAATACAAAAATTAAATAAATCTTTAATTTTTAAATTTTTATTACGTATTTTAATAATATATTTTACTGTTGATTCACCTAATCCTTTAATTGCACCTAATCCCCAAATAATATTTTTATTTTTATTAACATTAAAATTATATAAACTTTTATTAATATTTGGCGGTAAAATATTTAATTTCATACGTTTACATTCATTAACTAAATTAACTAATTTTTCAGTATTTTGCATTTCCGAAGTCATTATTGAAGCCATAAATTCTAAAGGATAATATGTTTTTAACCATAACGTTTGATAAGAAATAATAGAATATGCTACAGAATGTGATTTATTAAAACCATAACTAGCAAATTTATTTAATAATTCAAAAATTTTAATTGAAAGTTTTTTATTAAAATGTTTTTTAATAGCACCAATTACAAAATTATTTTTTTCTTTATTCATATTTTTGATTTTTTTTTTACTCATAGCTCTTAATAAAATATCAGCTGATCCTAAAGTATAATTAGATAATATTTTTGCTATTTCAATAACTTGTTCTTGATATAAAATAATACCATATGTAGATTTTAAAATAGGTTTTAAACATTTATGTTCCCATTTAATATCTGGATATGAAATTTTTTCGATACCGTGTTTACGATTAATATAATTTTGAACCATTCCAGATTTTAATGGACCAGGTCTAAATAACGCTATTAAGTCTACAATATCATTAAAAGAATTAGGTTTAATTTTTCTAATTAAATCTTTCATACCATTTGATTCAAGTTGAAAAACTGCAGTAGTATTTGCTTCTTTTAATAAATTATAACTTTTTTTATCATTTAAAGGTAAATTTAAAATATTTATTTTTTTTTTAATACTAAAGTTTGAATTTATCATATTTAATGAATAATTTATAACAGTTAATGTTTTTAAACCTAAGAGATCAAATTTCACTAAACCAATATTTTCAATATCAATTTTATCAAATTGAGATAATGGGTTTTTACCTTTTGAATCAAAAAATAAAGGAGTAAAATTAGTAATTTTACCTGGTGATATAACTATACCTCCAGCATGTTTACTAATATTTTTAATAATTCCTTCTAATTTACAAGAAATATCAATTAATACTTTAGCTTCGACATTTTCTTGATATATTTTTAAAAATAATGGTTCTAAATTAAAAGATTTGTTTAAAGTTATTCCTAAATCTATTGGTACTAATTTAGCAATACGATCAATAAAATTATAAGAATACCCTAAAACTTTACCTACATCTCTAATAGCTGCTCTAGCTGCTAAAGTACCAAATGTAATAATTTGCGCTACTGATTTATGACCATATTTATCTTTAATATGATTAATAACTTTGTCACGTTTTTCAATACAAAAATCAATATCAAAATCAGGCATTAATATACGTTCTGAATTTAAAAAACGTTCAAAAATTAAATTATATTTAACAGGATCTATATCTATAATATTTAATACAAAAGCAACCAATGAACTACTACCTGATCCTCTTCCAGGACCAACCATTATTTTATTATTTTTAGCCCATTCTATAAATTCCATAACTATTAAAAAATAATTTGAAAATTTAATTTTATTAATAACTTTAAGTTCTTTATTTAAACGTTTATAATATTTACATCTTATTAAAATATTAAGTTTATTATTATATAACATATATTTAATTTTTTTTTCTAAATTTTTTTTAGTTATAATATTTAAATATTTATAAGATGATATTTTTTTATAAGTAAAAATAGGTAAAAAAAACTTACCCAAATTAATAATAACATTACAACGTTTAGATATCTCAACACTATTTATTAAAGCTTCAGGAATATCTTTAAATAATTTACACATTTCATCTTCACTACGTAAAAATTGTTTATTACTATAATTTTTAATACTTAAATTATTCATATTTAAACGAATTTTATGTATATCATAATCTTCTTTATTTAAAAAACAAACATCATTTGTAGCTACTAATGGTAAATTTCTAATTTCTGCAATTGGAATAATTTTATTTATATAATTTTCTTCATTTTTACGATTAGTTCTAATAATTTCTAAATAATAATTATTTAAAAAATATTTTTGATAAAAATCTAATGTATAATTAATTTGATCATAATCTTCATTAATTATAAATTCTCCAATATCACCAAAATAACCTCCAGATAATATTATTAAACCATTTCTATATTTTTTAAGTAAATTATAAGTAATATAAGGTCCTAATAAATTTGTATAACCATTTTCATAAATTTTAGTAATTAATAATTTTAAATTTTTATAACCTTCATTATTAGAAGCTAAAATTGTTAATTGTGATATTTTTCCATTAATATTTTTAATATTAAAATCAATTCCAATAATAGGTTTTATATTTAATTTGTATGCAAATTTATAAAATTTTAAAATCCCAAAAAAACAATTAAAATCTGTTAAAGCTAAACATAAAATATTTAGCTTTTTAGCTTTTTTTAATAAATCATTAATTTTAATCAATCCATCAATAAAAGAATAATCACTATGTATATGTAAATGAACAAATTTATTTTTTATCATTTTAATCATAAATTTATTAAAACTTAAATTATTTTAATAAATATAAATAATTATATAGTATTTATTAATAAATTTATTAAAACTTAAATTATTTTAATAAATATAAATAATTATATAGTATTTATTAATAAATTTATTAAAACTTATTATATTTAAAATTTAATTATATAAATATCAAAATGTTTATTATATTTAAAATTTAATTATATAAATATCAAAATGTTTATTATATTTAAAATTTAATTATATAAATATCAAAATGTTTATTATATTAAAAGTAATTCTTTTTCTTTTTTAATTAATTTTATATTAATTTTTCTAATATAAATATCAGTTTCATCTTGAACATCTTCTTCCATTTTATTTTTAATATCTATACTTATTATTTTATTTTTATGCATAGTTTTTATCTTTAAATTTGACTCTCTTCGTATTTTTCTAATTAAAATTCGACCATTTTCAGATTCACAACGAACATTTTTAATTAATTCCTTTCGACGTTTTTCATTTATTTGAGGTAAATTAATAATTATATCATTATTTAAAATATAAACTGTTAAATTTAAATTTGATTTTATAATTGAATTTTTCACAATATTAATCAATGAAATATCAAACAAATTAATTTTAATTGTATTAAAATCAATTAAAATTATATGAGAAACTTTATTTAAACTAATATTAGTACCATAACAATTAATTAAAATATCATCTAATATTTTAGTTGAAGTTCTACCTACAAATATTTTATTTATTTTTTTTTTAAATGAATTATAAACATTTAACATTAATTTTTTATTTTCAGTCACAACATTTTCTAACATTTTTTTATTCCTTTTAAATATATTTTAAATAATATTAATAATATTATTAATATTATTAATATTATTAATATTATTAATATTAATTTAAAATACTTATTATTTTATTATAATAAATTTTAAAATATTTATAATATCTCACCAAGTTCATAACATATAAAATTATAAATAATAGAATTTTTTTTATTTATTATATTTTTAATTTTTTTAGAAATATCAAAAATAAAATTTTGATTCATTAAAGTTATATTATAAATATATTTTTTAATTTTTCCTAATAATATTTTTTTTAAAAAATCTTTTTTTTTTCTAATTATAATATTTTGTATTTTATATTCATTTATAATAAAATTATAAAAAATATTCTCTATATTTATAAATTTAGGTTTTTCAGAAGCAATATGCATAGCAATTTTTTTAAGTATTTTTTTTTGTATAAATTTAGCATTTATTAAAACACCAATACGATTATTATGATTATAAATTTCTATAATATTTTTTTTTAATATATTAATACGTCTGATATTAACATTTTCGTTTATTTTATTAAATAAATCAACAATTTTTTTTTTATATAAAAAATTTATTTTCTCAATATTTTTAATATATTTAAAATTATTTTTAAGTAAATTATTAATAATATTATTTGAAAAAGTTAAAAATTCAGAACTTTTAGCAGCAAAATCAGTTTGACAATTTATTTCTAAAATAATACCAAAATTATTTAAATTTTTAACTATTATAACACCATTAATAATTTTTTTTTTTTTTTTTTTTAAAATTTTTAATATTCCTAATTTTCTCATTTCAATAATTGCTTTTTTAATATTTCCATTAGTTAAAATTAAAATATTTTTACAATCTAATAAACTAGCTCCCGTAATATTTCTAATTTTTTTAATAAGATTAATATCAATTTTATTCATATAAATCCTTTTAATTTTTTACATATTTAAATGAAAACTTCTATATATTGCAATACCTTCATTAATAGCTAAAGTAATATTATTTAAATAAAATTTAATAGCATAAATAGAATCATCATTACCAGGAATAATATAATCAATACCTCTAGGATCAGAATTAGTATCTACAATAGAAAAAACTTTTATTCCTAATTGATTTGCTTCTTTAATTGCAATTTTTTCATAATTTGAATCTATAACAAAAATAGCATCAGGTAAATTTTCCATATTTTTAATTCCATCTAAAGATTTTTTTAATTTTATAAGTTTATTTTTATATAATAATGATTCTTTTTTAGTTAATTTATCTAAAATACCATTTTGTAATTGAATTTCTAAATTATTTAATTTTAAAATAGAATTTTTAACAGTTTTCCAATTAGTTAACATACCTCCTAACCAACGATGATTAACGTAAAATTGATTACAATTTTCAGCATATACTTTAATTGCTTTATATGCAATAAATTTAGTACCAATAAATAAAATTTTTCCATTATATGATGTAATTTTAATTAATTCATTCATAGCTTTATTAATCATTAATAAAGTTTTTTCTAAGTTAATAATATGTATTTTATTTTTAATACCAAATATAAATTTTTTCATTTTAGGATTCCAATATCGAGTTTGATGCCCAAAATGCACTCCTGATTTAACCATATCATAAATAGATATTTTAAACATTAATATATTCCATGTTATGTTAATATTTAATATTTATAAATTAATTAATAAATAATAATTAATTTATAATTTTAAAAAATATTTTTATAAATTAAAATAATATTTTAAATAAATTTAATTAAAATAAAATATTTAAATATATAAAAAATGATAATTAAAAATTTTGATGAAATAAAAAAAATAAGAACTTCATGTTATTTAGCATCACAAGTATTAGAAATGATTAAAAAATATATTATACCAGGTATAACAACAAAAAAATTAGATAAAATATGTAATTTATATATTATTAATAATCAAAAAGCTATACCTGCATGTTTAGGATATAAAGGTTTTCCTAAATCAGTTTGTATTTCAGTAAATGATACAGTATGTCATGGAATACCTAAAAATAAAAAACTTAAAAATGGTGATATAGTTAATATCGATGTTACTATTTTAAAAAATGGATTTTTTGGTGATACTTCAAAAATGTTTTTAGTAGGTAAAGTTAAAAATTCTAATAAATTATTATGTAATATAACACAACAAAGTTTATATTTATCTATATATAAAATTAAACCAGGAATAAAATTAAATACAATAGGTAATAATATTGAAAAATTTATAAAATTTAAAAATAATTATTCTATTGTTAAAAAATATTGCGGTCATGGAATTGGAAAAAAATTTCATGAATTACCTAATATTTTACATTTTAAAAATAATAATAATATTATTTTAAAAAAGGGTATGATTTTTACAATTGAACCTATAATAAATTTAGGAAAAAATAAAGTATTTATTTTAAAAGATGGTTGGACTGTTAAAACAAAAGATAAAAGTTTATCAGCACAATATGAACATACAATATTAGTAACATCTAATGGATGTGAAATAATGACTATACGTAAAAATGAAAATATTCCAAAAATAATTATAAATAAATAATTATAAATAAAATATTTTAATTAATATTAAATTATTTATTAAATATATATTTTTAAATAAAAAGGTTATTATGCGTACTAGTAAATATTTACTTTATACTAATAAAAATAATAATATTAATAATGAATTAATAAGTTATAAATTAATGTTAAAATCCGGAATGATTCGTAAAATAAATTCTGGAATTTATGTTTGGCTTCCTATAGGTTTAAAAATTTTAAAAAATATTAAAAAAATAATATATAAAGAAATAAATAAAATTAATTTTTTTGAAATAAATATACCTATAATACAATCAGCAAATTTATGGAAAAAAAGTAAACGTTTTCAAAAATATGGATTAGAATTAATAAAATTTTATAACAGGAAAAAAAAATTATTTATTTTAAGTCCAACTAATGAAGAAATAATTAATAAAATAATAAATAATGAAATTATTTCTTATAAACAATTACCAATTAAATTTTATCAAATTAAAACTAAATTTAGAGATGAAATTAGACCTAATTATGGAGTAATAAGATCAATCGAATTTATTATGAAAGATGCATATTCCTTTCATAATAGTAATAAATGTTTAAAAAAAACATATAATATTATATACAAAACTTATATTAAAATTTTTAAAAAATTAAATTTATTTTTTTATATTATAAAAGCAAATTCAGGAACAATTGGTGGTAATATATCACATGAATTTTATAGTTTATTTAAAAATTTTAAAAATAAAAAATTTTTTATAAATAATTTTAATAATATTAAAAATATTAAAGTAATTAAATTAATTATTAATAATAATAAATATAATATTGAAAAATTAAGAATAATAAAATTTATTAATTTTATTAATATAAATAAAATTTTTAATATATTTAACAAAAATATAGTTAAAATAAAATTTATAAAATCAAATAATAATAAAATAATAGCTTTATTATTTAATAAAAATAAAATTTTAAATGCATTTAAAATTTATAAATTAAAAAATATTTATAAACCATTAAATTATATATGTAAAAAAAAAATTAATAATATATTTAAAAAAAGTTTATATTCAATTAAAAAATTTTTTTTAAATATAATTATTATTGCAGATTATAATATTATAAAAATAAAAAATTTTATAATTAAATTTAAAAAAAATAAAAAAATTTTAATAGGATTAAATTGGAACATAAATTTAATATCACCATATATAGCTAATTTAAATAATTTTACTAAAAATATTATAAATTTTAAAATTAAAAATAATTTATTAATTTCAAAAAATATAGAAATTGGACATATATTTCAAATAGGAACTAAATATTCAAAAATTATTAATTCTAATAATTTTAAAAAAAAAATAAATATGGGATCATATGGAATAGGAATAACTCGTTTAGTAGCAGCAATTATAGAACAAAATTATGATAAAAAAGGAATTATTTGGCCAGATAATATTGCGCCATTTAAAATTTCAATTTTACCAATAAATTTTAATAATTTTAAACTTGTTAAAAATAAATCTATTTATATATATAATAAATTTAAAAAAAAAAATATTGATATTCTTTTAGATGATCGTAATAAACATATTGGTAAATTATTTAATGATATCGATCTTATTGGTATACCTCACTTAATAATAATAAATAATATAAATTGTAAAAATGGTTTTATAGAATATAAAAATAGAAAAAATAAAAATAAAAAAATTATTAAAATAGAATATATTATTAATTTTTTATTAAATAAAATAAATTTTTTTAAAAAGGAATAAATGGTAAAAATTTGTTTAAAAAGAGTTGGTAATAAAAATAAACCATTTTTTCAAATAATAGTAATAGATAAACGTAAATCAAATAATGGAAAATTTATAGAAAATATAGGTTATTTTAATCCAATTAAAAATTGTAATTGTAAAAATATAAATTTATCTGAAGAACGTATTAAATATTGGAAAAATTTAGGAGCAAATATTTCATATCGTATTAAAAAAATTATTAAACTTTATAAAAATAATATTAATAAATAATGGAAAAAATACCTAAAAATCCAATTATAATAGGTAAAATATGTAAAAATTATAAATATAATAAATTATTTAAATTATTTTCATTTACAAAAAAAAAAAAAAATATTTTTAAATATAAACCTTTATATATTAAAAATAAAAATTGGAAAATTATCTCATTTAAAAATTATATTAAAAAAAAAAATTTTTTTATTATTAAAATTAAAAATATAAAAAAAAATCAAACAAAATTGTTTAATAATGAAAATATATATTTTGATTTTAAAAAACTAAAAATTATTAAAAATATAAATTATTATTATAAAGATATTATAGAATGCATAGTAATAAATTTTGATAATTATAAATTAGGTAAAATAAAAAAAATTATGGAAACTAAATTAAATAATATAATAATTATAAAAAAAAAGAAAGAAGAAATATTAATACCATTTATTATTAATAAAATAATTAAAAAAATTGATATTAAATTAAAAATAATTAAAATTAAATGGATTTTTAATTTATAAATAACTTAAATATAAAAATGAAAAATATTATTAAAGAATATGAAAAATCACAAATGAAAAAAAATATACCTAAAATTAATACTGGATATTATGTAGAAATAAAAATATGGATAACAGAAGGTAAAAAAAAAAGAATCCAAAAATTTAAAGGAACAATAATATCAATTAAAAATAAGGGTTTAAATAGTTCTTTTACAGTACGTAAAATTACTAATAATGAAGGAATTGAGCGTGTATTTCAAATGCATTCACATATAATTAATAAAATTAAAATTATAAATAATAATCGTTCTAAAAGATCAAAATTATATTATTTACGTAATATTAAAACTAAAAATAATCGTATTTTTTAAATAATTTATGTATATTTTAAAATTATTTTGTATTTATTAATAATAACATTTTTTTAATAGCTTTATTTAAACCTTGATAAATTCCTTCTTTAATAATTGAATTACCAATATTAAATTCATTAATTTGATTTATTTTTGATAATTTTTTAATATTATCATAATTTAAATTATTTCCAACGTTTACAATTAACCCCTTTTTTTTAGCATAAATTACAGATTTTTTAATTTTATTTAATTGAAATTTTTTTTCTAAATTATTTTTAGATTTTGAATACATAATTGTATTTAATTCTATATATTTTACTCCTGTATTAATCGCTGCATCTATTTGATATAAATCAGGATTTATAAATAAAGAAGTTTGTATTTTATTATAATTTAATAAATTAACAGCTATAGAAATTTTATTAAAATTTTTAATAATATTTAAACTTTTTTTATAATTATTTTTTTTTTTTTTTAAAATAAAACAACAAATTTTTGGTTTTATTTTCAAAATTATATCTAACATTTCATCAAAAATTTCTATTTTTAAATTTATATAATTTTTAATTATTTTTTTAAAAATATTTATATCAATTTCAAATATATGGTTTTTTTTAATATATAATGTTATACTATTTACATTTGTTTTTTTAACTATAAAAATTATTCTTAATAAATCTAAAAATAAATTTTTTTTATTTATTAAATTTTCATTAACATTAATATTAAAAGATAATTTATTCAAAATATACACTTAATTAAATTTAATTTTAAAATGTTTAAATTTTTAATTATATAATAATTATTTTTAAAAATAAATTTATTTTTTTTTTAAGTTTTCTTTCTATTTCTTTTTTTGAATAAATACTAATTATTTTAATTTTATTACCGTTTTTACCTATTATTATTTTTTTTTGACTTTTTTTTTTAACTAATATTAATACAAATATATTATAATAATTATTATTAATATATTTTTTTTCAATTTTAACATTAGTAGAATAAGGTAATTCTTGTCCTAAAAATCTTATTAATTTTTCACGAATTATTTCTGATATTATAAAATTTTCAGAATATTTATTATAAAAATAATAATTTAAATTATTTTTTTTATATAATATTGTAAAAATTTTTTTTTTAATTATGTTAATATTAATATTAAATTTTGCTGAAATTGGTATAATTTCATTAAAATTTATATTTTTACTTAAAAATTTTATATATGGTAATAAATAAATTTTTTTTTTAATAATATCTATTTTATTTATAATAACAATAATTGGACATTTTATTTTTTTAAAATTATTTATAATTTTTAAATCATAGTTTTTTAAAATAGTTCCTTCGATTATATAAATTATTATATCTATATTATATTTAATATTATTAATATTATAATTTATTATATTTTTATTATTTTTATTTATAATAAATCCAGGATTATCAATATAAATAATTTTATGTAAATTTTTTTTATAAATACCTAAAATATTATTAATTGTTGTGTTTTTTTTTTTTGATGTTATTGATATTTTTTTACCTATCAATTTATTAAATAATGTAGATTTACCAGAATTTGTTCTACCAATTATTGATACAAAACCATAAATTTTTTCTTTTAAAAACATTAAATTTCCAATATTTTAATTATTTTTTTAGCAATATACTGTTCAGTATTACTTTTAGTTTTACCTATACTAATAAAATTTTTTTTAAAACAATTAATTTTACAATTAATAATAAAATATTTTTTTTTTTTTTTTTTAATTATTGAATAATAAGGTAATTTAATATGATTTTTTTGTAAAAATTCTTGTAAAATAGTTTTATAGTCTTTATTTTTAATTAATAGTTTTATTTTTTTATTATACCATTTTAATACTAATTGTTCAGTTGTATTAATATTACTATCTAAAAAAATACCTCCTATTAATGATTCAAGTATATTTGTTAATATATAAGTTTTATTAAAGTTATTTAATTTTTTATAATTTAATTTTATATATTTTATTAAATTAAATTTAACCGCTAATGTAAATAAAATTTTATGATTTATTAAATTTGATCTAATTCTACTCATTTCACCCTCATTTATTAATGGAAATTTTTTATATAAAATATTTGAAATTATAAAATTAAGAATTGAATCACCTAAAAATTCAAATCGTTCATTATTAATATTATTATTTTTATTACTATAAGTTAATGCTTGTAATAAAATTGTTTCTTTTTTAAAAAAATAACCTATTTTTTTTTGTATTTTATTTAATATTATTTTTTTCATATTTAATCAAATAATTTTTATTTTTATAATTATTAAAATTTATAAATAATAATAATATTATTATAATTATTTATTATTAATTTTATAAAATATTAAAAACATTTCTTTAGTTAATGTAATATTATTAAATTTTTTCATTTTTTTTTTTCCAATTTTTTGTTTTTTTAATAATTTTTTTTTTCTACTTATATCTCCTCCATAACATTTAGTAATTACATTTTTTCTAAATTGTTTAATTTTGGAACTATAAATAATATTAGAATTAATAGATGCTTGAATAAATATATCAAATTGTTGTCTTGGAATTTTTTTTTTAAATTTTTCTACTATTTTTATACAAAAATTATAAGAATTTTTTTTATGAATTATCCAAGATATAGCATCAATTTTTTTTTTATTAATTAATATATTAATTTTAACTAAATCAGATTTTTTATAATATTTAAAATTATAATTTAAAGATGCATAACCATTAGTTATAGATTTTAATTTATTTAAAAAATCAATAATAATTTCTGACATTGGAATTTCATATATTAAATAAATTTGATTATTATAATAAATTATTTTTTTAAAAATACCTCTTTTTTGAATACATAATTTTATTATTTTTCCTAAATATTTTTTTGGTGTTAATATATTACATTTTGCAATTGGTTCTCTTAATTCTTTAATTTTATCATTAAAAGTTAATTTATTAGGATTATCAATATAAATTATTTTTTTATTATTTGTATAAATTTCATAAATTACATTTGGAGTAGTTATAATTAAATTTAAATTATATTCACGTTCTAAACGTTCTTTAATAATATCTAAATGTAATAAACCTAAAAAACCACATCTAAATCCTAAACCTAATGATGAAGATGTTATAGGTTCATAAAAAAATGAATTATCATTTAATTTTAATTTTTTAATAGAATTACTAAATAATTTATATTGTATTGTATTTGTTGGAAATAATGCAGCATAAATTTGAGGTTTTATTTCTTTAAATTTATATAAATTTTTTTTAGTTGGATTTAAAAATGAAGTAATAATATTACCAACTTTAGCATCATTTATATTTTTAATTGAATATATTAACCAACCAACTTCACCGCAAATTAAAAAATTTTTTTTTTTTTTTTTAGGTGTAAATATCCCTAAATCTTCTACATTATATATGTTTTTTTTATTTACTATTATTATTTTATCTCCTATTTTTATAATTCCATTTTTAATACAAATAATTGAAATAATTCCACGATAATTATCAAACCAAGAATCAATAATAATAGCTTGTAAAGGATTTTCAATTTTTCCTTTGGGATATGAAATATTAGATATAATATTTTCCAATAAATTTATTATACCTTCACCGGTTTTAGAAGAACAATTTATTATTTTTTTTTTATAACCTATAACATTTTTAATTTCTTTTGAAACATGTTTAATATTAGATGTTAATAAATCAATTTTATTTAAAACTATTATTATATCTAAATTCATTTTAACTGCTTTATAATAATTTGAAATTGTTTGTGCTTCTATACCTTGTGTTGAATCAATTAATAATATTACTCCTTCACATGCTATTAATGATTTATATACTTCATAAGAAAAATCTATATGTCCTGGAGTATCAATTAAATTAATTTTATATATTTCACCGTTTTTAGATTTATATTTTAAACTTACATTTTGCGCCTTTATTGTAATACCTCTTTCTTTTTCTAAATCCATCGTATCTAAAACTTGATTAGTCATTTCTCTTGGATTTAATCCACCACAAATTTGTATTATACGATCAGATAAAGTTGTTTTACCATGATTTATATGCGCAATTATTGAAAAATTTCTAATTTTTTTTATTTGATTTTTCATATAATTTAAATTTTTTAATTAATTTAAAATAAATAATTATTATTATATAAAGTAAATATTTAATTATATAAATATTATAAAATATAAATTTTGGCCCTTACTGGAATTGAACCAGTGACCAAACGATTATGAGTCGTGTGCTCTAACCAACTGAGCTAAAGGGCCAAATAATTATATAATTTTAGTAATAATTATATTATAAAATATTATTAAAAATTTTAAAAATACTTAAATATTCATATAAATTTATTATAAATTAATTTTATTAAATATTAATTATATAAATTTACGTTTTTCACCTTTTCCAAAAATATTAATTATACATCTATTACAAATTCCTATATATTTTGATATATTACAAATATTATTATCATAATTCCAACATCTATTACATTTTTTTTCTTTTGATACATTAATATTTATTTTAAAATAGTTTGTTTTATTATTTAATTTATTTAAAATAATTAATTTTATATTAGATATAAGAAAAAAAAATTTTAGTTCATTTTTAAATTTTTTTAAATAATTTACTAATTTTTTATTTGCATAAATTATAATATTAGCTTGTAATGAACTACCTATTTTTTTTTTAAATCTTAAAATTTCGATTTTTTTATTAATTTCTTTTTTTATTTTAATTAATTCTTTCCAAAATATATTGTTTATAAGTATAGATTTACAATCTATAAATAAAATATTATACCATTCTTCAGTAAAAATAAATTTTGATCTTTTACCAGGTAAATAATTCCATGCTTCATTTGCAGTAAATGATAAAATAGGTGATATCCAACGAACTAATGCTTCTAAAATATAAAACATTGTTATTTGACAACTTTTTCTATTAATACTTTTTTTTTTATTAGTATATTGACGATCTTTAATAATATCAAAATAAAATGAACCCATTTTAATAGAACAAAATTTTATTAAATATTTTATTACTTTTTTAAAATTATATTTATTATATGAATTTATAATTTTGTTTTGAATTTTAAAAGTATAATTTAATGCCCATAAATCTAAAATAATTAATTTTTTAAAATTTATTTTTTTTTTATTAGGATTAAAATCATTTAAATTTGATAATAAAAAACGAATTGTATTTCTTATTCTTTTGTAAATTTCTTTTGAATTGTTTAATGATTTATTAGAAACTACTATTTCTTTAGTATAATCAGTATACGCTACCCATAATCTTAAAATATCACAACTAAATTTTTTGATTAAATTTATAGGATTTATTATATTACCAATAGATTTTGACATTTTTTTTTTTTTTTTATCTATTGTAAAACCGTGCGCTATAACATTTTTATATGGTGCAATTCCATTAATAATATTTGAAGTTATTAAAGAAGACATAAACCATCCACGATATTGATCTGTACCTTCTATATATAAATCTGATATTTTATTATTATATTCTTTTTTTTTTTTAATTATAGAATAATGTGTTGTACCAGAGTCAAACCATACATCTAATATATCTTTTACTTTAAAATAATCATCACTATTAATTCCTAAAATTTTTTTTTTATTTAAATCCCACCATATTTGTATACCCTTTTTTTTAATAATTTTTATTATTTTATCTATTATTTTATTAGTATAAGGATGAATTTTTAAAGTTTTTTTATTTACAAATAATGTTATAGGAACTCCCCATATTCTTTGTCTTGAAATACACCAATTTGGTCTTTTTTTAATCATATTTTCCATATGAGTTTTGCCCCATTTAGGAATCCAATTTGTTTCTTTAATATTTTTAATTAATTTTTCACGTAAATTTTTTTTATCTAAATTAATAAACCATTGTGGTGTTATTCTTAAAAAAACTTTTGTTTTATGTCTCCAACAATGTGGATATTTATGTATAATTTTGTTTTTATATAATAAATTTTTATTTTGTTTTAATAATTTAATTATTATATTATCAACATTAAAAATTAATTTTTTATCTAATAATATATGAGTACCTAAATTATAACAACCATTTTCATTTATTTGGGTTAATGTATTTAATAAATATTTTTTACTAATTATAAAATCGTCTATTCCATGTCCTGGAGCAATATGTACTGCACCACTTCCAGTATCTAAAATAACATGATTACTTAATATAATTGGAATATTAGAATTTATAATAGGATGTTTAAAATATAATAATTCTAAATCTAAACCTTTACAATTACTTATTATTTTCCAATTTTTAATGTATAATAATTTCATAATCTTAATAACTGAATATTTTGATAAAATTATATATTTATTTGAAAATTTAATAAGTTGATACGTTAATTTAGGATTAATAGCAATAGCTTTATTTGAAAATAAAGTCCAAGGTGTTGTTGTCCAAATTACTAAATCAATATTTTTAATATAATAATTAATTTTAAATTTTTTTAAAATTTTTTCATTTTCTATTGAATTAAATAATATATATATTCCAAATGATTTTATATTATAATAATCGATTTCAGCTTCTGATAACGAAGATTGACAATTTATACACCAATGGATAGGTTTTTCACCATTTATTAAATATCCAGAATTTATTATTTTTTTAAATGCTTTTATAATATTTGCTTGTATTTTATAATCCATTGTTAAATATGAATTTTTCCAATCTGCTATAATTCCTAAATTTATTAATATTTTTTTTTGAATTATAACTTGTTTATTAGCATAATTTCTACATTTTTCTCTAAAATTAGATTTTGATAATTTTTTATAGTTTTTATTATTATTTTCTACTTTTAATTCTATTGGTAAACCATGACAATCCCAACCTGGTATATATGGTGCATTAAAACCACTCATGTTTTTAGATTTAATTATTATATCTTTGATTATTTTATTAACTGCATGTCCTATATGTATATTACCATTTGCATATAAAGGACCATCATGTAATATAAAAAGAGGGTTTTTTTTTTTTGATTTTCTAATTTTTTTATATAAATTTTTAAAATTCCAGTATGAAATTATATTTGATTCATTATTATTAAAATTATTTTTAATAGTAAATTTAGTTTTTGGTAAATTTAAAGTATTTTTATAATTTTTCATAATTATTATTCCTTTTAAATAATTTAATAAATAATAAAATATATTTATATAATTTAAATTACTTCAATATGTAATTAATAATTTTAAACTAATAAACTATTTAAGAGGAGGTGGGATTCGAACCCACGAAAGGATATTAACCTTTGACGGTTTTCAAGACCGCTGCTTTAAACCACTCAACCACTCCTCCTAATATATTAAAATAAAATTTTTTTCTTTATTTTTAATTTAATTATATTATAACAAAGTAATTTTTTTTTAAAAAAACACAAGTGTTTTTTAATATTTAAATATTATTATTTTAACATAATATTAAAATAATTATTTTAAATTTAAAATTTAAATTTTAATAAATAATATATGACAAAATTAATTTTTAAAAAATGGAATGAAATTATTGCATTATTTTTAGCAAAAAATGAAGGTATTTTTTTAACTAAAAAACATTGGGAAATTATTTATTTAATACGTAAATTTTATAATGTATTTAATTATTCTCCTTCAATTAAAATTATAATTAAAATTATATATTATAAATATGGAAATAAAAAAGGTAATAGTATATATATATATAAATTATTTAATAAAAATCCAATATATAAAATTCATAAAATTTCAGGTTTACCAAAATTATTAAAATGTTTAAATTAAATATTTATTTATTAAAATATAAAAAAAGGTATTTTTATGAGACATTATGAAATTGTTATTATGTTTAATTTAAATAAAAATAACAAAATATTAGAGATAATTAAATATTATAGTGAATATATTAAAAAAAAAAATGGTAAAATTTATAGAATAGAAGATTGGGGAAAACGTAAACTTTCTTATAAAATTAAAAAAAATAATAAAGCTCATTATATTCTTTTAAATATTGAAATTTCTAAGGAAAAAATTAAAGAATTAGAAAAAGAATTAAAATTTAATAATTTTATTATAAGAAAATTAATTATACGTACTAAAAAAGCAATTACTGATAATTCTCCTATATTTAGAGTTAAAAAAAAAAATAATATAATATTATTTAATAAATAATATTTAATTATAAATATTAATAATTAGGATTATAAAATGAATTATTTTAAACATAAAAAAAATTGTTTTTTTATTAAAAATAATATTAAATATATAGATTATAAAGATATAAATTTACTTAAAAATTATATTAATGAAAGTGGTAAAATTATACCTAGTAGAATTACTGGAACAAGTGCAAAATATCAACGTAAATTAACTCATGCTATTAAACTTGCACGTTATTTATCTTTATTTCCATATATTGATAATCATAAATAATATTAATATAAATAAAATTTTTAGAGTTTAATATGAAAATAATTTTAATTGATAAAATTTTAAAATTAGGAAATGTAGGATTTAAAACAACTGTTAAATTAGGTTATGCTCGCAATCAATTAATACCAAAAGGCAAATCTTTATATAATATAAATACTTCTAATTATATTGTAAAAAAAGTTAATAAAAATATATTTGATGTTAAAATAAAAGAAAATAAAATTAAAAAAAAGTTATTTATAAATTTTTATATTAATTATAATAATAACGGTAATTTATTTAGTACAATTAATTGTAAAAAAATAATTAATATTATTAAAAATTATAATATTAAAATTAATAAAAATAATATTAGTATTATTAAACCAATTAAAGTAATCAACAAAGATATTATTAAAATAAAAATTAATAATAATTATTATAAATTTATAATACTTAAAATTAATAATTATAAAGCTGCGTTTATGCGCAGCTTTTAAATTATAAAATTTAATATTTTGTTTTTTAAAATATGGATTTATATTATTTTTAATTTATTTATAAAATTATATTATTAATATTAATTTTTATTAAAATTATTTAAAAGGAAAAATAAATGTTAAAAAAAGAGATTTTTATAAACGCCAAAAATGGTTTACATATACGTCCTGCTGCAAAATTAGTAAAAGAAGCTAAAAAGTTTAATTCTGAAATTATTATAGAATATAATAATAAAAAAGTAAATGCTAAAAGTCTTTTTAAAATTCAAACTTTAGGAGTTTTACAAGGTGATAAAATAAATATATTAATTAAAGGTAATGATGAACAAAAAGCATTTGATCATTTATTAAATATAATTAAAAATCTTGAATAAATATTTATTTTATATTAAAAGGTAATATTATGATTTCTGGTGTTTCAGTTTCAAAGGGTATTTCTTTTGGAAAAGCATTGATATTAAAAAATGAAAAAATAATAATTAATAAAAAAAATATATCAATTAATGATATAAATAAAGAAATTAAAATTTTTTTAGTTAATCGTGATAAATCAATTAGTCAAATTAAAAAAATTATAAATATAAATAAAAATAAATTAAATCAAAATAAAGAAAACATTTTTAATAGTCATATTATGATATTAGAAGATTGTGAGTTTGAAAAAGAAATCATATATCTTATCAAAAATCAATTAATATCAGCAGATTATGCTACTAGTAAAATAATTAAAAAACAAATTAAAATATTGAAAAAAATTAAAAATGATTATTTAAAAGAAAGAATAAATGATATAATTGATATAGGTGATCGTTTATTAAAAAATATTCTTAAAATAAATATTATTGATTTAAGTTATATTAATGATAAAGTTATTATTGTATCTAAAGAATTAACACCGTCAGAAACTGCGCAGTTAAATTTAAAAAATGTTTTAGGGTTTATAACTGAATTTGGAAGTGTAACATCTCATACTTCGATTATGGCTAGATCGCTTGAATTACCAGCTATAGTTAATATATATAATATAACTAATAAGATTAAAAATAATGATTTTATAATTTTAGATGCTATTAATAATAATATATATATTAATCCTGATAAAAATATTATTAATTTAATTAAAAAAAAAAAAAATATTTATATTAAAAAAATTCAAGAGTTAAAAAAAATAAAAAAATATCCTGCTATAACAATAGATGGGTATAAAGTTTCTTTATTTTCTAATATTTGTAATACAAAAGATATAAATAATATTAGTAAATATGGTTCAGAAGGTATAGGATTGTATCGTACTGAATTTTTATTTATGAATCGTAATAATTTACCTAATGTAAAAGAACAATATAAAACATATAAATATATTTCAAAAAAAATACCTAAAAAAAAAATTACTATACGTATAATGGATATTGGTGGTGATAAAAATATATCTTATTTAAATATACCTAAAGAAGAAAATCCATTTTTAGGTTGGCGTGCAATTCGTATATTAATGGATTTTAAAAAAATTTTATATACTCAATTAAAAGCTATTTTATTATCATCAGATTTTAAAAATATAAGAATTATGTTTCCAATGATAACTTTTATTGAAGAAATTAAATATCTTAAATATGAATTGAATAATATTATAAAAATTTTAATAATTAAAAAAAAAAAAATTGATAAAAAAATTAAAATTGGCATTATGATTGAAACGCCATCAGCATCTTTAATTATTAAAGATATTATTAAAGAAATTGATTTTTTAAGTATTGGTACTAATGATTTAACACAATATATATTAGCAGTAGATAGAGGTAATAAATTGGTTTCGCATCTTTATAACCCATTATTACCATCAGTTATAAAATCAATTAAAAAAATTATTTATGAAGCTCATAAACAAAATAAATATGTAAGTATATGCGGTGAATTAGCAAGTTATGAAAAAGTTACTTTATTATTATTAGGTATGGGTTTAGATGAATTTAGTATGAATTCAAGTTATATACCATACATTAAAAATATTATTAGAAAAAATAAATTTAAAAATGCTACAAAAATATCAAATTTAGTATTAAAACAAATTACTTTAAAAAAAATAGAAAAATGTATTTTTAATAAATAAAATTATTTAAAAAATATTATGATTTAATATTTTTAAAAATTTATAATTTTTATAAAATAATTTATAATTTAATAAATATATTAAAATTTAATTTTTTGGAGCTGGCGGGATTTGAACCCGCGTCCGTAATTTTTTTATATTTTTGATACTACATGCTTAGTTTAATTTTATTATAATTAAACAAGATTAAAATAATTATTGATTTATTAATATTTAATATTTAATATTTATTATTTTACAGTTATTTAACTTATATTTATTTATTTATTTATTTACGCTGCTAAAGAATAATTTATTTTTTTTTCTGCAATTATTTATTAGGTTTTTTAACGAGGCCAACCTTTCCCCGGCATGCTTCAAAATTTTTTATAAATTACGTCGAATCCAAAATCAGCCCCATTTATTTAATTATAATATTTAAAATTTATTTTATCAAGAAGTTTTTAAAATACGATTGCGTATTTTTTTCCACTCTTTTTCTTTAATATCTTTTTTTTTATCATATTGTTTTTTACCTTTTGATAAACATATAATTAATTTAATCCAATTATTTTTCCAATACATACATAATGGTATTATAGTATAACCATATTTTTTTGTTTTATTAAATAAAAATAATAACTCTTTTTTTTTAAGTAATAATCTAATTGATCTTTTTTCTTCTTTTGTATTTTTATTAAAATTATTAATTGGTATAATTATAAAATTTAATAAATAAGCATTTAAATTTTTAAATTTTATATAACTATTTTCAATATTTAATTTACCTAATTTTATTGATTTTACTTCCCATCCTAATAATGATATTCCTACTTCTATTTTTTTTTCTATAAAATATAAAAATTTTATTTTTTTATTATATATAATATATTTTTTTTTTTTATTTAACATTATATTTTATTTATTAAATTTATAATTTAATAAATATTTTATAAAATATAATTTTATTAATATTATTTAAAATAATGATAATTTTTTAAAAATTTATATTATTTAAAAAATTATATATTTTTTTTATTTTATATTCTTTTATAATAGGTTTAATTAATATATCAAGATTTCCGTTTATTATTTCTTCTAAACAGTATAATGTTAAATTAATTCTATGATCAGTAACTCTATCTTTTTGAAAATTGTAAGTTCTTTTTTTATCTGATCTATCACCACTACCTAATAAATTTTTTCTTTTAATGGACTTTTTTTTTTTTTGTTTTGAAAATTCTAAATTTTTAATACGTGCTATTAATACTTCTAAAGCTTTAGATTTATTTTTGTGTTGTGATCTTTCATTTTGACATTCTACAACAATATTGGTTGGTATATGTGTAATTCTAACTGCAGAATCTGTAGTATTTACATGTTGACCACCAGATCCTGAAGATTTAAATGTATCTACTTTAATATTATTTAAATTTATATTTTTGATTTCATTTTTTTTAACTTCTGGTAAAATTGCTATTATACATGTAGATGTATGAATACGTCCTTGTGATTCAGTTTCTGGAATTCTTTGTACTCTATGCCCTCCAGATTCAAATTTTAATTGATCATATACTTTATTTCCTGAAATTTTAAAAATTATTTCTTTATATCCTCCATATACGCATTCATTAATATTAATTATTTTAATTAACCATTTTTTTTTTTCAGAATATTTATAATACATTTGAAATAATTTTTTTGAAAATAAAGAAGCTTCACTTCCTCCTGTACCAGAATAAATTTCTAAAAAACAATTATTACTTTTATTAATATTTGTATTGGGTAAGAAATTTATTAAAAATTTTTTTTCTATTTTTTTAAATTTTATATTATTTTTATTAATATTATTTAAAAAAAATTTTTTTTTAAAGATAGTTTTTTTAATATTTAACCATTCTGTTAATAAATAATTAATATTATTTAATTGTTTATATTCTTTTTTAAAAATTTTAAATATTATTTGATTATTTATTATTATTATGTTATTTAATATTTTTTTTATTTTTTTATAATTTCGGCATAAATTTTTAATTTTTTTTAAATATATTAATTGCATAATTTTAAAAGTTTTAAGTTTTAGTAATTAACTTCCTCTAAAAATAATTCTACCTTTACTTAAATTATATTTTGTTAATTCTATAGTTACTTTATCACCTGTTAAAATACGAATATGATTTTTTCTAATTTTACCTGATATATATGCTATTATTATGCTTTTATTTTCTAATTTTACTTTAAACATGGCATTTGGTAATGTTTCTATTACTTTTCCTTTCATTTCTATATTTTTTATTTTTGACATTTTTCCTTTATATAAATAATTAATAAAATTTTGTAGTATTTTAAGAGTATTAAAATATTTTTATTATTTATATTTTTAAATAATAATAATTAATATTCTTATTTCATAAATATATAAATAAATATGTTTTTAAAATATAATTAATTATATTTTTTTGTATAAATATTTTTATATTTTTATATTTTTATATTTTTAAATTTTTTATAAATTTTATTTTTATTTTTTTTTTATTTTTAAAAATATTTCCATATTTAGTAATGAAAACTCCAACAGCTGATATTAATTTATTATCATAATAAATTAATGGAATTTTATTACGTAACCATGGATGAATTCCTAATTCTTTCCAAATTTTTTTAATATTTAATGAATGTATTTTACCAATAATATTATATTTTCCTTTAACTAAAAATTTAATAATTATCTTTTCATTTTTTTGTGGCGCTCGTAATATATAACCTTCGTTTTTATTAATTATTAATTTTCCAATATTATTTGGTAAAATTAATGATTTTTGGTTTTCCCAAATTATATTAATATTTGTAATATTACATATATTAGGTAATAAATACAAATATTTTGAATATCTATTAATTTGATATAATTTTACATTTAATTTTGGTTGTGAATTTATATTTGATAAAGCTATTTCAGTCCATATTTTTTTAATTTTTTTAAAAGACGGGATTTTAACATTAAATTGATTAATCCATTTCTTAATTATTAAATAACATTTAATTAATTTAATTTGTTTTAAATAATCAATTAATAATGCTTTTTTTTTATTTTGAATTTTAAATATTTTTTTTTTTAAAATATCATAAATTATATTTTCTTGATTAGCGCATAAAATAGAGCTTTTAAAAATTGATATATAAAATTTAGGCCATCTTTTATTTATTATAGGTAAAATTTTTAATCTCAAAAAATTACGATCAAATTTTGTATTATAATTACTATTATCTATAATATATTTAATTTTTTTTTTTAAAATATATTGAGTTAAATATTTTTTTTTAATATTTAAAAAAGGTCTTATTAAATAGTTATTTCCTATTTTTTTTTTAAATGGCATACATGATAATCCAGATGGACCGCTACCTCTTTTTAAAGATAATAAAAATGTTTCACATTGATCTTGTAAATGATGACCTAGTAATAAAATTTCATTATTTAAAATTATTTTTTTAAAAATTTTATATCTTAATTTTCTTGCTTCTTCTTCTATATTTTTTTTTTTAATAATATTTATATTTTTAATAATTAAATTTATTTTTTTTTTTTTACAAAATAAATAACAATGTTTTACCCAAATATTAGAATTCATGTTTAAATTATGGTTTACATGTATTGCTCTTAATGATATATTTTTAAATAATGTTTTATTTAAATCAAATAATATTTGCAAAAGTGCACTTGAATCTAAACCACCGCTATATGCAACTAAATACTTTTTATTGTCTTTTATAAGTCTTTTAATTTTTTTAATTAAATATTTACTATTCATTAATTCAATTATAATTTTTTATTAATTATTTATATAAATATATTATTAAAGATTAATAAATTTTTACAATAATATTATGTTTGATTATTTAATATTTTAAATTTAATTATTTTATAATATATTATATTTAATAAGTATTTGTTAAAACTATTTAAGTAAAATTATTTTACTTAAAATATAATAATTTTTTAAATAGTATAGTAATTTATTAATTAATTTATTAAATTTTCTGATATTTTTTTACAATCAATACATAATTTTGCAATAGGTTGTATTTTTAAACGTTTAATGTTTATTTTATTATAACAATATTCACAATATCCAAATTTTCCATCTTTAATTTTTTTTATTGTGTTTTCTATTTTTTTAATTAATTTATTTTCTCTATCAGTATTAATTAATTTTAAATTAAATTCTTCTGTTTGTGAGGCTTTATCAATTAAATCAGGTAAATTGATATTTTTAAAATAATTATTATTTAAATTTTCTCTTTTTTTATTCATTATTTTATTATACCATGTTATTAATAACTTATTAAAATATAATAAATGTTTTTTATTCATATGTTTATTTTTATTTATTATAATTGTATAATTAATTAAATTTATAAATATTTTAAATGAAGTTTTTATAATTAGTATTATTTTTAAAATCTATTTTTTGTTTTTAAATTTTTAAATACAAAATAATTTTAAATTATTTTATAATATTATTATAAATTATATTTATGTTAATTTAAAATTAACTTATTATATAGACAAAATAAATTTATTTATTAAATTGAAAATATTTATTATAATTAAATTTAATAATTTACAAAATATTTATAATGATTAATTCTAATAAGGAAATAAAAATGGGAAGAATTATAGGTATTGATTTAGGAACTACTAATTCGTGTGTAGCAGTAATGGAAAATAATAAAGCTCGTGTTATTGAAAATTCAGAAGGTGATCGTACTACACCATCTGTTATAGCTTATACTCAAGATGGTGAAATTTTAGTTGGTCAACCAGCTAAACGACAATCTATAACAAATCCTAAAAATACTTTATTTGCTATTAAACGTCTTATTGGGCGTCGTTTTAATGATAAAGAAATTAAACGTGATCAAAATATTATGCCGTATAATATAGTTGCTTCTGAGAATGGTGATGCTTGGATAGATATAAATAATAAAAAAATAGCACCACCTCAAATTTCTGCTGAAATACTTAAAAAAATGAAAAAAACCGCTGAAGATTATTTAGGTGAAATAATTAATGAAGCTGTTATTACTGTTCCAGCGTATTTTAATGATTCTCAAAGACAAGCAACAAAAGATGCTGGTAGAATTGCTGGGTTAAAAGTTAAACGTATTATTAATGAACCTACTGCTGCTGCTTTAGCATATGGTTTAGATAAAGAAGTTGGAAATAAAACAATTGCAGTTTATGATTTAGGAGGTGGAACTTTTGATATTTCCATTATAGAAATAGATGAAGTTGATGGTGAAAAAACTTTTGAAGTTCTTTCTACTAATGGTGATACACATTTAGGTGGTGAAGATTTTGATAATAGAATAATTAATTATTTAGTTGAAGAATTTAAAAAAGAACATGGAA
Source organism: Candidatus Psyllophila symbiotica (assembly GCF_029910555.1). Taxonomy (NCBI): domain Bacteria; kingdom Pseudomonadati; phylum Pseudomonadota; class Gammaproteobacteria; order Enterobacterales; family Enterobacteriaceae; genus Candidatus Psyllophila; species Candidatus Psyllophila symbiotica. The sequence continues at coordinate 95,258 of NZ_CP092142.1, read as the reverse complement.
TAGATTTAAATAATGATCCTTTATCAATGCAACGTTTAAAAGAATCTGCTGAAAAAGCAAAAATTGAATTATCATCATCACAACAAACTGAAGTTAATTTACCTTATATAACTGCAAATTCAAGCGGTCCAAAGCATATGAATATTAAAATAACTCGTGCTAAACTTGAATCATTAGTTGAAGATTTAGTAAATCGTTCAATTAATCCTTTAGAAATTGCTTTAAAAGATGCAAAATTATCTATAGATAATATTCAAGATGTTTTATTAGTTGGTGGTCAGACAAGAATGCCGATGGTTCAAAAAAAAGTATCTGATTTTTTTAAAAAAGAACCTAAAAAGGATATTAATCCAGATGAAGCTGTTGCTATTGGTGCTGCTATACAAGGTGGGGTTTTATCTGGTGATGTAAAAGATGTTTTATTATTAGATGTTACTCCATTATCTTTAGGAATTGAGACAATGGGTGGTATAATGACTACTTTAATAAATAAAAATACAACTATTCCTACAAAACATAGTCAAATATTTTCAACTGCTGAAGATAATCAGTCTGAAGTTACAATTCATGTTTTACAAGGTGAAAGAAAAAGATCAAATAATAATAAATCTTTAGGGCAATTTAATCTTGATGGTATTAAATCAGCTCCTCGTGGTATACCACAAATTGAAGTAACATTTGATATTGATGCTGATGGTATACTTCATGTTTCAGCTAAAGATAAAAATACATCAAGAGAACAAAAAATTACAATTAAAGCTTCTTCTGGTTTAAAAGAATCAGAAATTAAAAAAATGGTAAATGATGCAGAAATAAACGCTGAATCTGATCGTAAATTTGAAGAACTTGTTCAAACTAGAAATCAAGCTGATCATATTATTCATAGCACAAAAAAACAATTATCTTCAGTTAAGAATAAATTAACAAAAGAAGAAATTAATAATATTGAAAATTCAATTAAAGAATTAGAAAAAGTAATGAAAGAAGAAAATAAATCAATTATTGAAAGTAAGATTGAATCATTAATAAAAGTGTCTGATAAATTATCTTCTATGTCTCAAGATAAACAATCTGATTTAAATGTAAATAATAATACAAACAAAAAAGAAGAAAATATTGTTGATGCTGAATATGAAGAAGTAAATAATAAAGATAAAAAATAAAATTTAATAATTTTAAAATTTATAATTTTTTATAAAATAAAGGGTATAGTAAAATCTATACCCGTTATTTTTATAGGTTAAAAAAATGTCTAAAAAAGATTTTTACGAGTTACTTGGGATATCTAAAACTTCAACTATTCAGGAAATAAAAAAAGCATATAAACGCTTAGCTATAAAATACCATCCAGATAGAAATAAACAAAAAAATGCTGAAAAAAAATTTAAAGAAATAAAAGAAGCTTATGAAATATTAAGTGATGAAAAAAAAAGATCGGCATACGATCAATTTGGACATGATGCGTTTGATCAATCTTATACTAATAATAATAATTTTAATTCTGAAACCAGTTTTAGCGATATTTTTGGTGATGTTTTTGGTGATATATTCGGTAATAATAATAATCAAAATGTTAATAAAGGTTCTGACTTAAAATATAATATGGAATTAAGTTTAGAAGAAATAATTACAGGAGTTAATAAAAGAATTAATATTCAAACTTTAATAAAATGTAATTTTTGTAAAGGTCATGGTACAAGAAAAGGAAGTTTACCAATAAATTGTTTAACATGTAATGGAAATGGACAAATTCAAATTAAAAGAGGGTTTTTTACATTACAACAAACATGTCCTAAATGTAATGGTTTAGGTAAAATTATTAAAAATGTATGCAATAATTGCAATGGTAATGGAAGAATTAAAAAAAATAAAAATCTGTCAATTAAAATTCCAAAAAATTTAAATACTGGTGACAGCATACGTGTTTCAGGTGAAGGTGAAGCAGGTAAAAGAGGTGGTTTATCAGGTGATTTATATATTCAAATAAAAATAAAAGATCATTATATTTTTAAAAGAGAAAATAATAATTTATATTGTGAAATACCTATTTGTTTTTCAACAGCAGTTTTAGGAGGAGAAATAGATGTACCTACTTTAGATGGTTTCGTAAAATTAAAAATACCTTCTGAAACTCAAACTGGTAAAGTTTTTCGAATTAGAGGTAAAGGAATAAAATCTTTAAATAATAAATTTAAAGGTGATTTATTATGTAAAGTTATTATAGAAACTCCAGTTAATTTAAATGAAAAACAAAAATATATTCTTAATAATTTTAATAAAAGTTTTGATAATAATTATTTATATAAAAATACTCCAAAAATAAATATTTTTAATAAAAATGTTGAGAAATTTTTTAAAAATTTAAATTAATAAATTAAATAATTTATTAATTTTATTATTAAAATAATTATTTTTAAAGATTATTAAATTGTTTTAAAATTATTAATTTGTTTAGGTTTTAAAATGTTCGTGAATTTACATAAATTGCTAAATTAATATTTATTTTAAATTATTTTAACCATTCAGTATGAAAATTACCACTTTTATCATAACGTTTATACGTATGCGCTCCAAAATAATCACGTTGAGCTTGAATTAGATTTGTTGGTAATTTTGCACATCTATAACTATCATAATATGAAATGGCTACGCTAAAAGTAGGTATAGGGATACCTATTTGTGTTGAATAAGAAATTATATCGCGTAATGAATTTTGGTAATTATTTGTAATTTCTTTAAAATAATTTGTTGTTAAAATATTTGAAATATTTGGATTTTCAAAATAAACTTTTATTATTTTTTTTAAAATTTTGGCTTTTATAATACAACCAGATCTAAAAATTTTAGCTATTTTAATGTAATTTAGATTCCAATTATATTTTTCTGAAGCTTTTTTTAATTGAGAAAATCCTTGTGCGTATGATATTATTTTACTAAAATAAAGTGATTTTCTTATTTTTTCAATAAATTTGGTTTTGTTTTTTATTTTATAAGTATTTTTTTTGGGTCCTAATAAAATTTTAGAAGCTTTAACTCTTTGTGATTTCATATATGATAAATATCTTGTAAATACAGATTGTGTTGTTAAACATGATGGTTCTTCTAAATCTAATGCATTTTTGCTCATCCATTTACCTGTTCCTTTATTATCTGCTTTGTCTAATATATTATCGATTAAATATTTTTTAGATTTATCTTTTTTAATTAAAATATTTTTTGTTATTTCAATTAAATAACTATTTAATTCTCCATTATTCCAATTATTAAAAATTTCACTTATTTCTTTATTATTTAAATTTAAACCTGTTTTTAATATAAAATATGCTTCTGATATTAATTGCATATCACTATATTCTATACCATTATGTATCATTTTAACATAATGTCCGGAACCATTTTCTCCTATATAACTTACACATGGTTCATTTTTATAAATTGCTGCTATTTTTTTTAAAATTGGTGAAATTAATTTATATGCTTTTTTGTTTCCTCCTGGCATTATAGCTGGTCCTTTCAATGCTCCTTTTTCTCCTCCTGAAATACCAGTACCTATATAATAAATACCTTTTTTATTTAGTTGTTTATTTTTTTTAATACTTTCTTTGTAGTAAGTATTTCCACAATCTATAATTATATCTTTTTTGTCTATAAATTTTATTAAATATTTAATTACTTCGTTTGTGGCTTCTCCGGATTTAACCATAATAAAAATTCTTCTAGGTTTAACTATTGATTTTACAAAATTTTTTAAAGTATAGTATGGTTTTATATTTTTATTTGGATTATTTAAAATAACTTCATTAGTACTTTTTGGGGAACGATTAAATATTGAAATTGTGTAACCTTTACTTTCAATATTTAAAGCTAAATTTTTACCCATTACAGCCATTCCTATAATACCTACTTGTTGTTTGAACATAAATAGACTCCGTTAAATAAATATTTTTAAAATTAATTATTAATCAATTTTAATTTGTTTTTAATTTTTTAATTTTTAAATAATTTTAAATTTGAATATTTTATTTAAAATAGGTTTTAATATTATTATTAAAAAAATTAATTTATTAAGTATTAATTATCAAAAAATTTTTTTTCTTTCTATTTTATTAGGCGAAAAATCTTTTAGAGCAAAACAAATTATAAAATATGTATATAGTTTTTATAGTGATAATTTAAATTTGATTAAAAATATTAATATAAAAACATTTAAAAAATTCCAAAAAATTATATTTATACGTACTTTAAATATATATAAAATACAATACTCATATGATGGAACAATTAAATTTATTATGGAAATAAATAAAAAAAAAATTGAGACTATTTATATACCTGAAAAAAAAAGATTTACTTTATGTATATCATCGCAAATTGGTTGTTTTGTTGGGTGTGATTTTTGTTTTACTAGTAAACAAGGTTTTAATAGAAATTTATATACATCAGAAATTATTAGTCAAATTTGGAATGTTTTTAAATTTATTATTAAAAAAAAAATTAATTTTATAACCAATATTGTTATAATGGGTATGGGTGAACCTTTATTAAACTTTAGTAATATTGTATCTTCTATATTAATTATGAGAGATAAATATTGTTTTAATTTTTCGAAACGTGTTATAACTTTATCTACTGTAGGTATAGTTCCAGCTTTGGATAAGTTAAAAAATTTTGTTGATATTAAATTAGCTTTATCTTTACACGCATCTAATGATAAAATACGTAATATTATAATACCATTTAATAAAAAATATAATATTAAAAGTATTCTAAAATCAGCTAAAAAATATATTAAAAATTCAAAAGCTAATAAAAATGGTGTTACTATTGAATATGTTATGTTAGATGGAATTAATGATAAATATAAATATGCATACCAGTTAGCTTTTCTTTTAAAAAATATATCATGTAAAATAAATTTAATACCATGGAATAAATTTTTAAAATCAAAATATAAATGTAGTTCTATTAAAAGAATAAATAATTTTTCTAAAATATTATTAAAATTTGGTTTTATTGTTACAATTAGAAAAAATCGAGGTATTGATATTAATGCTGCTTGTGGGCAATTGTCAGGTGAGATATTTAATAATACTAATTTTTTATTATAAAAATCACTAATTTTAAATTAAATTAAATTAAATTAAATTAAATTAAATTATATTGATATTAATTTAATTTAATTTAATTTAGTTTTATTATGTAATATTTTATTTTAAATTAATTTAAAATTATTTATGTAAATTATTTTATATAAAATAAAACAATTAATTTATTTTTAAATTTTATGGTGTTTTAAAATTATATGAATAAAAAATTAAAATCTATTCGTGGTATGAATGATTTTTTACCTATTGATACTTATTTATGGCAAAAAATTGAAAATTCAATTAAAAAAATAATTAATTCTTATGGATATAGTGAAATTAGATTACCAATTATTGAAAAAACTAATTTATTTAAATATGCAATAGGTAAAGAAACTGATGTTATTAAAAAAGAAATGTTTAATTTTAATGATCGTAATAATGAAAATATAACTTTAAGACCTGAAGCAACAGTTAGTTGTGTTAGATCAGGTATAGAACATGGTTTTTTATATCAAAAAGAACAACGTTTATGGTATATTGGTCCTATGTTTCGTTATGAAAGACCTCAGAAAGGAAGATATCGTCAATTTTATCAATTTGGAATTGAAGTTTTTGGTTTAATTGGCCCTCAAATAGATGCTGAATTAATATTAATAATGTCAAGAATATGGAAAAAATTAGATTTATTAAATTATTTTTCATTAGAAATAAATACAATAGGATCTATTAAAACTAGAATTAAATATAATAACGATTTAACTCTTTTTTTTAAAAAAAATATTAATTTATTAGATTTTGAAAGTATTAAAAAAATAAATAATAATCCAATACGTATATTAGATTCTAAAAATATTAAAATACAGAAATTAATAAAAAAAGCTCCTTGTATTTATAAGTATTTAAGTAAAAAATGTAAAATTCATTTTTATAAATTATGTAAAATATTAAAAAATATAGGTATTAAATATAATATAAATAAAAAAATTGTTAGAGGTTTAGATTATTATAATTATACAGTTTTTGAATGGGTTACAAAAAATATAAATTTTAAAAGTACAATTTGTGGTGGTGGAAGATATGATAAATTAGTTAAAAATTTAGGGGGAAATAAAACTCCAGCTATAGGCTGCGCTATTGGTCTTGATAGATTAATATTATTAATTAAAAGTACTAAAAATATTTTAAAATATAATTTATCAATAGATATTAATATAATTTCATTTAATATTTTTAATATTAAATTTAATATAATTAAATTAGTTGAATATATTCATGATAAATTACCAAAATTAAGAATATTTACAAATTATAATAATTCTAATATAAAAAAACAATTAATTAACTCACATAAAATTTTTTCAAATATTGCTTTAATAATAGGAAAAAATGAAATATATAATCAGTCATTAATTATTAAAAATATAAATAATAAAATACAAATAATATTACCTAAAAATGAAATTGTTATATATTTTAAAATATTATTTTTTAAAATTTGTTCAAATTAATTTAAAATTATTAATATTTATTCACATTTAGTTAATAAAAATATTTTTTTATTTAAATAAATATGTAATTTTTAAATAATTGGAGTTATATGACATTTATTATAACAATTATTGGGAGATCAAACGTAGGTAAATCTACTTTATTTAATTATTTATTATGTAAAAAAAAATCTTTAGTAAATAATTCTGAAAATTTAACAAGAGATCGTAATTACGGATATATTAAAATTAAAAATAAAAAATTTTTAATTATTGATACTGGTGGTATTGATGATTTTAAAAATGAAATTCAAATTAAAGTAGCCGCACAAACGTTTTTATCTATTAAAAATAGTCATGTTATATTATTTTTAGTAAATGCTTATGATGGATTATTACATAATGATAAAGTATTTAATAAATATATTTATGAATATAAATATAAAATATTTTTAGTTGCCAATAAAATAGATAAATTAAATTATGAAGTAATAAATTTGGATTTTTATTCTCTTGGGTTGACTAAAGAAATATATCCTATTTCTGCTTATAATGGATATGGAGTTAATTTTCTCTTTGAAAAAATTTGTCATTTTTTAGAAACACAAAAAAAAAAAGTGTTTTTAAATAATATAAATATTAAAAATAAATATCCTATAAAAATTGCTATTATAGGTAAATCTAATGTTGGAAAATCTACTTTAATAAATTATATATTAAATGAAGAAAGAATGATTGTTCATAATTTACCTGGTACAACAGTTGATTTTATTTATATTCCAATTATTTATAAAAATATTAAATATATTATTATAGATACTCCTGGTATTTTAAATATTAAAAATGATATTTACAATTTAACTAAAATTTTAAAAATAATTAAAAAATCTGATATAATATTATTTTTAATTGATATTAATTATAGTATATCTAACCAAGATCTATTATTAATAAATTTTATAATTAAAAATAGTCGTTCTTTGGTTATAGTATTTAATAAATTAGATAAAATTAGTAAATTTAATTATATTAAAATTAAAAATGTTATTAAAAATCGTTTAAAATTTATTAAAAATATTTTTATAAAATTTATTTCTGGTTTGCATGGTATAGGGATAAATAATTTATTTAAATCAATAGAATATACTTATTACTCTTCTAAAAAAAAAATAAGTACATCTTTGTTAAATAAAATTATGAATGATGCAATTATTAAACATCAACCTCCGTTATTTAAAGGGCGATTTATAAAATTAAAATATGCACATCTAGGTGGTCATGATCCATTTACCATTATTATACACGGTAATAAAGTTAAAAATATTTCAAATTTATATAAAAAATATTTAATTAATTATTTTAAAAAATCTTTTAATATTTTAGGTACTCAAATTTTTTTAAAATTTAAAGAAAATAATAATCCATATTTGAAATAAATTATAAATTTAATTTTTTTAAAATTGTTTTAAATATTTTCTGAGGTACCTGGATTTGAACCAGGGATGCCGGTATCAAAAACCGGTGCCTTAACCACTTGGCTATACCTCATTGTATACGGGAGACGAGATTTGAACTCGTATACTAAATATAGTGTCAGATCCTAAATCTGGTGCGTCTACCAATTTTCGCCACTCCCGCATTTAAATAGCTACGACAGGATTTGAACCTGTGACCCCATCATTATGAGTAATGTGCTCTAACCCCTGAGCTACGTAGCTATGAAATATTTTTAAAATTATTATATTATAATAATTATTAATAATCAAGTTTATAATTTTTATTTTGATATATTTTAGAATATAATTAAATTTATTAATTAAATAATTTGTAAGGAATATTAATGAATAATATAGGTATTTTTTATGGTAGTGATACAGGAAATACAAAAAAAGTTGCTGAAATTATACACAAAAAAATTAATAAAAATTCTAAAATTTATAATATATCTAATGGCAGCAAAAAAATTTTAGAATTTTATGATATATTGTTATTTGGAATACCTACTTGGTATTATGGAGAACCTCAAACAGATTGGTTAAATTTTTTTCCTATCCTTAAAAAAATTAATTTTTTTAAAAAATATGTAGCTTTATTTGGTTGTGGTGATCAAGAAGATTATTCTGAATATTTTTGTGATGCTATGAAATATATTTATGATATTATTTGCCCATTGGGAGCTAATATAATAGGTTATTGGAGTAATTCAGGATATTTTTTTGATAAATCTAAAAGTTTATTAAATAATAATAAATTTATAGGTTTAATAATTGATGAAGATAGACAATCAGAATTAACTAATGTTAGAATTGATAAATGGATAATTAAATTAAAAAATGATTTAAAATTAAATGGTATAAATATTTAATTTTTAAAATACTAATTATATAATTTTTTGAATTTAATTATTTTAAATAATTTTATGTAAACAAATGTCCCATTTTTTTTTTTTTAATATTTAAATATTTTTTGTTTTTAGAATTAAGACCTGTTATTAGAGGTAATCTTTCAGTAACTGTAATTCCATATTTTGTTAAAATCTTTATTTTTTTAGGATTATTTGTTAAAAGACGAATTTTAAATACATTAATTAATTTAAACATATCAGCACATAACGAAAAATCTCTTTCGTCATCAGCAAAACCTAATTTATGATTAGCCTCAACAGTATCTAAACCTTTATCTTGTAGAGAATATGCTTTTATTTTATTTAATAAACCAATATTTCTACCTTCTTGTCTATGATATAATAAAATTCCATTACCTTCTTTTTTAATTTTTTTAAGTGCATATTTTAATTGAAATCCACAATCACATCTTAAACTAAATAATGCATCTCCAGTTAAACATTCAGAATGTATTCTAGATAATACAGAATTGTTTTTTTTGATATTTCCTAATATTAAAGCTAAATGATCTTTACCATTTTTTAATTCTTCAAACCCTATCATTATAAATTCCCCCCAAGGGGTTGGGAGTTTGGTTTCGGCTACTTTTTTGATTTTCATATTTTCCGTTTTTTCTATAATTAATTTATAACTTATGTTTTTGTGATATTATTTTTAAAATGATAAAATAATTTTTTAATATTTATAAATTATTTTATGTATTATTTTTATAAATATAAATAAAATTTTATTGAAATTGTTTTATACAATTAATTATTAAATTATAAATAATTTATTTAATAATTATTAAAATATTATTAATATATAAATAATTTTTTAATTTTAAGATATTTATGGTTTTAAGAAAAAAAAAAGTAATTGTTGGTATATCAGGTGGTGTTGATTCTTCTGTTACTATTTATGTTTTATTAAAAATGGGTTATAAAGTATTAGCAATTTATATGAAAAATTGGGAAGAAAATAGTAAAAAATGTAATTTTTATAAAGATTTATATGATTCAAAAAATGTATGTTTTAAATTTAATGTTATTTTTAAAAAAATTAATTTTTCTTCAGAATATTGGGAAAATGTTTTTGTTATGTTTTTAAAAGAATATAATATTGGAAATACTCCTAATCCTGATGTTTTATGTAATAAAGAAATTAAATTTAAAATATTTTTAAATTTTGCTATTAATAATCTTAAAGCTGATTATATATCTACTGGGCATTATTCATATATTAAAAAAATTAAAAATCATTTTTATATGTTATGTTCTTTTGACAAAAATAAAGATCAAAGTTATTTTTTACATAATGTAAATACTAATTTAAACCAAATTTTATTTCCTGTTTGTTTTTTAAAAAAAATAGAATTACGTTATATTGCAAGAAAACTTAAATTAATTAATTATAAAAAAAAAGATTCAACAGGAATTTGTTTTATAGGGAAAAAAAATTTTAATGTTTTTATAAATTCTTTTATATATATAAAACCTGGTTTTATAATTACTAAAAATAGTCAAATTGTAGGTATTCATAAAGGTATTATAAATTATACTATAGGACAAAGAAAAGGTTTAAATATTGGGAGTATTAATAAAAATAAAAATCCATGGTATGTTATTGAAAAAATTCAAAATAATATAATTATTGTTCAAAATAAAAAACATTATTTATTAAATTCAAAAAATTTAATTACTAAAAAAATTTATTGGAATATAAATAAAGTTTTATTAAAACCATTAATATGTTTTATTAAAACTCGATATAAACAAAAAAGTAATATTTGTGTTATTATACCTATTGATTCAAAATATGTTATTATTAATTTTAAAAAACCAATTATATCAATAACTAAAGGTCAGTTTGTTGTATTTTATTTAGGTGAATTTTGTTTAGGTGGTGGTATTATTAAATTCAAAACGTTTTTGTAAATTTTATATTTTATTTTATTTGAAATATATTTATAAATTATTATTAAAATTATAAATTAATATATTTTTATAGTTTTATAATTATTAAATATTATATAATTAAATAATTTAAAATATTTAGGTATTAAATGGATAATTGGGTTATTGGTAAAGTTGTAAATATTGAAAAATATTCTAATAAATTATTTAAAATATTTATTAAAGCTTATATTAATAATTTTATATCTGGACAATTTACAAAAATTGCGATTATTAAAAAAAAAAAAATTATTCAACGTGCTTATTCATTTGTTAATGCTTCAAATAATTTAATTTTGGAATTTTATATTTTATTTATATCACATGGTAAATTGAGTCGTGAATTATTTAATTTAAAAATAAATTCAAAATTATTAATTTCTAGAAAATCTTTTGGTTTTTTTATATTAAAAGAAATACCATATTGTGAAATATTATGGATGTTTAGTTCGGGTACTGGTGTAGGACCGTATTTATCAATATTACGTGAAAACAAAAATTTAGAAAGATTTAAAAATTTAGTTTTAATTCATTCAAATAAATTTATTAAAAATTGTAATTATAATTCAGTAATTAAAAATTTAAGAGACAATTATTATGGTAAATTAAGAGTTTTAAATATTATTAGTCAGGAAAATATTTATGGAGCTTTAAAAGGACGTATTAATAATCTTATTTATAATGGTATTTTGGAAAAAACTATTGGTTTAGGTTTAGATTATAGAAAAAGTCATGTCATGATTTGTGGAAATCCTTTAATGATTAAAAGTACTAAAGAAATATTAATAAAATTACGTAATATGAAGAAACATTTACATTATATAAAAGGAAACATAACTTTTGAAAGATATTGGTAATAAATTGATGTTATTATTAAGTTAAATTTATTCATTTTAATATATATATTTTAAACCATTCATATATGAATATAATACTTTAGGTATTTCAATTTTTCCTTCTTTTGTTTGATAATTTTCTAAGATTGCTGCTAATGTTCTACTAATAGCTAAACCAGAACCATTTAATGTGTGTACATATAATTTTTTATTTTTATATTTATATTTAGTATTCATACGTTTTGATTGAAAATCTGTCATATTTGAACAAGATGAAATTTCATAGTATTTTTTTTGTGAAGGCATCCAAACTTCTAAATCATAAGTTTTTGATGAACTAAAACCTAAATTTTTTGCACACAACAAAATTTTTCTATATGGTAAATTTAATAGTTTTAAAATTGTTTCTGCGTGTTTTGTGATGTTTTCTAAAATTTTTATTGAGTTTTTACTTGATGTTATTTGTACTATTTCAACTTTATCAAATTGATGCATTCTAATTAATCCTTTGTTTTTTTTGCTATATGATGAATTTTCTGCTCTAAAACAAGGTGTATGAGTTATTAATTTTATAGGTAAATTTTTTTCTTCTAAAATTTTATTATTAAATAAATTAGTTAATGGTACTTCTCCGGTTGGGATTAAAATATATTTGTTATTTTTATTAAATTTGTTATAAAATTTAACATGTAATAAATTTTTACTAAATTTAGGTAATTGTCCAGTACAATATAAAGAATTTTTATTTACTAAATATGGAACATATACTTCAATATAACCGTGTTTTTCAGTATGTAAATCTACCATAAATTGAATAAGTGCTCTATGTAATTGTGCAATTTTATTTTTCATTATTACAAAACGTGAACCACTTAATTTTATTGATGTTTTAAAATCTAAACCATTTAATTTTTCACCTATTTTAATATGATTATATATTTGATATTTTTTTTTTCTAATTTTTCCCCATATTTTAATTATTTGGTTGTTTAAATTTTTTTTTTTTAAAATAGATTTATCAGGTAAATTTGGTATAATTGATAAATATTGTGTTAAATTTATTTTACAGTTTTCTAAAAATTTTTTTTTAATTTTAATTTGTTTTAATAATTTTTTTTTGATAAATAAATTTTTAATATATTGTTTGTTTTTAATATTATTATTATGTTTTTTGATTTTTCGTATTTTTTCTATTTTTAATTGTAATATTTTTTTATATTTTTTTTTAAAAATTAAAAATTCTATATTTAAAATAAAATTTTTAAAATTTAGTTTTTTTTTTGTTTGTATTAAATAATTATATTTTAATAAATTTTTATTAATCATTTAAATCCATTGTAAATTTGTTTTATTTTAATAAATTTTTAAAATATTTTTTTGCTAAGTAAATATGAAATATTTTTAAATATATATAATATTTATTTAAAATAATTAATTTTAATTTTAATTTTTAGGTATAAATTTATGAAATATAAAAGTTTAAAAATATTTATAAACAAAAAAAATGTTTTTATAAAACCTGTTTTTTGTATATTAAGTGCTATTGCTATATCTCATTTTTTTAATGATTTAATTCAATCTTTATTATTATCTATTTATCCTATTTTACAAAAAAATTTTAGACTCAGTTTTGGACAAATTGGTTATATTACTCTTACTTATCAATTTACTGCATCTTTATTACAACCAATTATTGGTTTTTATATCGATAAATATCCTCAACCTTATTCTTTATTAATAGGTATGGGTTTTATGTTGTTAGGTTTATTAATACTTTCAATTGCTAATATTTTTATGTTAGTATTAATAGCAGCAGCATTAGTAGGTACTGGTTCATCAATTTTTCATCCAGAGTCTGCTAGAGTTGCAAGTATGGCATCCGGTGGTAGGTATGGTTTAGCTCAATCTTTATTACAAGTAGGTGGTAATTTTGGTAGTGCTTTTGGTCCATTATTAGCTGCTGTAATTATTGTACCTTATGGTATTAAAAATATATTATGGTTTACTTTAATAGCTTTAATATCTATGGTTATACTTTTTAAAGTAGGAATTTGGTACAAAAAAAAACATTATAAATCTATTAAAAAAAATATAATTAAAAGTAAATTTAATTTTTCAATTAAACAAATTATTTATTCTGTTTTAATTTTGTTTTTATTGCTTTTTTCAAAATATTTTTATCTTACTAGTATTAGTAGTTATTATACTTTTTTTTTAATACATAAATTTGGTGTTTCAGTTCAAAATGCTCAAATGCATTTATTTATGTTTTTATTTTCTATTACTTTAGGGAGTATGGTTGGTGGACCTTTAGGTGATAAATTTGGTAGGAAATATATTATTTTAACTTCTATTTTTGGAGCAGCTCCATTTACAATTATTTTACCTTATGTATCTTTAACTTGGATAGGAATATTAACAATGATTATTGGGTTTATAATGGCTTCTGCTTTTTCTTCAATATTAATATATTCACAAGAATTAATTCCTGGTAAATTTGGTACTATTTCTGGTATTTTATTTGGTTGTGCATTTGCTATTAGTGGTTTTGGTGCTGCTACTTTAGGTTATATTGCTGATTCTACTAGTATTAATTATGTTTATAGAATATGTTCGTTTTTACCTTTAATGGGTATTTTTGCTACTTTATTGCCTAATACTTTTTCAAATTATAACTAATTTTTAAAAATAATTATTTTTTAAATTAAATGTAATTTTTAAAATAATTTATAATTAGTATGTTATATATTTTTACTTTTAATAATTTATTTATTTTTATATTTTAAAATGAAAGAATTAATATACGGTATTCATTCTATTGAAAATTTGTTGTTTTTTACTCCTAAAAGATTTATTAAAGTTTTTATTTTTAAAAATCGAAACGATTTAAGGATTAAAAATATTATTAATAATCTTAATAAAAATAATATTTTAATTAAATTTTGTAATAAAGTTTTTTTAAATAAAAAATGTAACGGATTAATTCATCAAGGTATTATTGCTGAAATATATAAAAATAAAAAATATTCTGAAAAAAATATTTATAATATTTTAAAAAATACTATTAAACCGTTATTATTAATTCTAGATTGTATTACTGATCCTAGAAATTTGGGAGCATGTATAAGAAACGCTTATGCTAGTGGTGTAAATATAATTATTATACCTAAAAAAAATTCTGCTAAAATAAATTCTTTAGTTAAAAAAGTTTCATGCGGTGTTTGTGATAATATACCTATAATTAGTGTTGTTAATTTATCTAGAACTTTATTTTTTTTAAAAAAAATTAATATTGTCATTATTGGAGCAACGCATAAATCTAATAATTTGTTTTATAATATTAATTATAATATTCCTTTGGCTTTAATATTTGGTTCTGAAAACAAAGGGATTCGTAAATTAACATCTAAACTTTGTGATTTGTTAATTAGTATTCCAATGAAAGGAAATATTTTATCTCTTAATGTTTCGGTTGCTACTGGAATAGTATTATTTGAAGTTATACGTCAAAGATTTTATTTAAATTTTAAATAATTATTTATTGTACTTGATTTTTTAATATTTTATATATATATTAAAATTATTTTTTTAATATTTTAAAGGAGAATATTAATGGTTTTTGATAAATATAGTTTTCAACATATTCATAAAATTTTATCTTTAGTACCTATAGTTTCTGAAAAAACTTTAACTGGTGAGAGATCTTATGATATATTCTCACGTTTATTAAAAGATCGTATTATTTTTTTAACTGGAATAATAGATGATTATGTAGCAAATTTAATAACAGCGCAATTATTATATCTTGAATCAGATAATCCAGAAAAAGATATTTATATGTACATAAATTCTCCAGGCGGAATAATAACTTCTGGAATGTCAATATATGATACTATGCAATTTATTAAATCAGATATAAGTACAATGTGTATAGGCCAAGCATGTTCAATGGGATCATTTTTATTAATGGCTGGTAAAAAAAATAAACGTTTTTGTTTACCTAATTCTTCTATAATGATACATCAACCTTTAGGGGGTTATCAAGGTCAAGCCAGTGATATTGAAATACATGCTAAAGAAATTTTAAAAATTAAAAATAAACTTAATCAATTAATTTCAAAACATACTGGTCAATCTATTGAAAAAATTAATTTAGATACAGAACGCGATTATTTTATGACTTCTGAAGAAGCATTAAATTATGGTATAATTGATAAAATTTTTACTCATCGTGAATAAATAATTAAATATTAGAAATAATTTTGTTACTAATATTCTATTAGAATATTAGAAATAATTTTATTTGCTAATACTTTATTAGAGTGTTAGTAAATAATTTTTGTTTATTAACATTCTAATAAAGTATTTTTATTTAATTTAATTTATTTTTTTATTAGAGTATTAGTAAATAATTATATTTTGTTTTTATTTTAAAAATTTAAAATGTTATTAAGTAATTTTATTTATTTTTAAAATGGAATTTTAATATGGCAAGAAAATATAATAAAAAAGAATTTAATCCTAATTGTTCTTTTTGTGGTGATAATCAAACAATATTACGTATTTTAGTTTATGGACCATCTGTTTATATATGTGATTTATGTATTAGTATTTGTAATGAAATGGTATTTAAAGAATTTGAAGAATATATGAATTCTATAAAAACAAGTAATAATTTACCTATTCCTAATAAAATATGTTCTCATTTAAATAACTATATTATTGGTCAAAATGAAGCAAAAAAAATTTTATCTGTTGCGGTTTATAATCATTATAAACGTTTAAAAAATAATTCAAATCCTAATGTTATGGAACTTAAAAAAAGTAATATTTTATTAATAGGCCCTACTGGTAGTGGAAAAACATTATTAGCTGAAACTTTAGCTAATTTCTTATATGTTCCTTTTGCAATTGCTGATGCAACTACATTAACTGAAGCAGGATATGTTGGGGAAGATGTTGAAAATATTTTACAAAAACTTTTAATAAATTGTAATTATGATGTTAATGCTGCGCAACACGGGATAATTTATATAGATGAAATTGATAAAATAGCTCGTAAATCAAATAATCCTTCAATTACAAGAGATGTTTCAGGTGAAGGAGTTCAGCAATCATTATTAAAAATAATTGAAGGTACAATTGCTTCTGTTCCTCCTTTAGGTGGTCGAAAACACCCACAACAGGAATTCATTCAAATTGATACATCAAAAATATTATTTATATGTGGTGGATCTTTTTCTGGTTTAGAAAAAATATTAACTCAACGTATTAATAAAAATACAGGTATTGGTTTTGGTGCTAGTATTAAAAAAAACATTAATGAAATTAAAAAAAAAACATTATCTACAATTATAGAGCCTGATGATTTAATTCAATTTGGGCTTATCCCAGAATTTATTGGAAGAATACCTATTATTGCAACACTTAATGATTTAGATGAAAAAATGTTAGCAGAAATTTTAAAAAAACCTAAAAATTCAATAATTAAACAATATCAAGTTTTATTATATATGGATAATGTTAATTTAATATTTACTGATTGCGCATTAATTGCTATCGCAAAAAAAACAATTATAAGAAAAACAGGAGCAAGAGGATTAAGAACTATTGTTGAAGAAATATTAGTAAATATTATGTATGATTTACCTACAATAAAATATAAAAATATTTCATTAATCATAGATAGTCAAGTTGTTTTAAAACTTAAAAAGCCTAAATTAATATATAAATACTAAATTATAGTTTATTTAATAAATATTTAATAAACATTTAAAAATTTATCATTAAAATTAATATTTTAAATGATTATTTTAAAATAAATTAATTATTATTTTATATTTTATAAATAAAATTTTTTGCAATAATTTTATATAAATATAAGGATTTAAAATTGTCTAGATTTTTAAGAAAAACTAAAATAATTGCAACTCTTGGTCCTACTACTGATAAAAATAATAATTTAGAAAAAATAATATTAGCTGGAGTAAATGTAGTAAGGCTAAATTTTTCACATGGATTTTTAGAAGATCATAAAATTCGAGCTAAAAAAGTAAAAGAAATATCAAGAAAAACAGGTAAATATATAGCTATTTTAGTGGATTTGCAAGGGCCTAAAATTAGGATTTCTTCTTTTAAAAATGGTTTTATTAAATTAAATATTAATAATATTTTTATATTAGATTATAATGTACCTGTATATGAAGGTAATGTTGAAAAAGTAGGTTTTGAATATAAAAATTTAATAAATGATGTTATTCCTGGAGATATTCTTGTTTTAGATGATGGGCATATTAAAATTAAAGTAATTAAAGTTAAAAATGAAAAAATATTTACAAAAGTAATTTTAGGTGGTTTATTATCAAATAATAAAGGTATTAATAAATTAGGAGGAGGTATTTCTGCAAAGAGTTTAACTAATAAAGATAAACGTGATATTATTATGGCTTCTAAAATAGGTATTGATTATTTAGCTGTTTCATTTCCAAGAAGTGAATTAGATATAAAAGAAGCACGTTTTTTGTCTAATCAAGCAGGATCTAGAGCTAAAATAATTTCTAAAATAGAACGTGCTGAAGTAGTAAATAATGATAAAATTTTAGATAATATTATATTATCTTCTGATGCAGTTATGGTTGCACGAGGTGATTTAGGAGTTGAAATTGGTGATCCAGAATTAATTGGGGTTCAAAAAAAAATAATAAGTAGATCAAGATTTTTAAATAGAGCTGTTATTACCGCTACTCAAATGATGAATTCAATGATTAATACACCAATTCCAACTCGTGCTGAAGTTATGGATGTTGCTAATTCAGTTTTAGATGGTACTGATGCTGTAATGTTGTCCGCTGAAACAGCAACAGGTAAGTATCCAATTGAAACTGTTAAAATTATGTCTAATATATGTATAGGAGCAGAAAAAATTCCAATTTTTAATGATTATAAAAAATTTTTAAATATACAATTTAATTGTATATCTGATGCAATTGCGATTTCATCTGTATATATAGCTAATCATTTAAAAGGTGTTGCTGCTATTATAACATTAACTGAATCTGGTCGTACTTCATTTATGATGTCGCGTGTGATTTCTGATATACCTATTTTTGCAATTTCATGTCATAAAAATGTTTTAAGATTAGCTTCATTATATAGAGGTGTTACACCTATATATTATGATAATCAAAATATTAAAAATTCTATGTTAATAATTAAGAATATTATTAGATATTTGTCTAAAAAAAAAATATTATTTACCGGTGATTTAGTTGTAATAACTACTGGTGATATTATAGGAAAACCTGGAAATACTAATACAAGTAGAATTTTATGTGTAAAATAGTTTTTAATTTTATTAAATTTATTTATAATAAATTATATTAATTATATTAATTATATTAATTATATTAATTATAATTATTTAAATATAATAATATTTTATAAATTTTGCAATTTTTTTGAATTTAATATAATTATATTATTTAATAAATATTTCTTTTTGATAAATTAATTAAAATTTAAATAGATATATTTTATAATAATAAATTTAAAAAGCAATAAATTTTATTAATTGTAATTTTTTTTAAAATTATTATTATTATGTTTATAAATTAAAAGTTTTTATAATATTTTTTATTTTTAAATATTTTAAATATAATTTATAAATTTAATAATAAATAATATTTTTATATTTCATTTATTTTAATATTATTATTTTAATTTAAATTAATTATAATAATTTAAAAATATATAAATAAAACTAATTTTGTTAATAATTATTGAGTTATATTATGTTGAAAAAATTTCGTGAAATTTTTAAAAAATCATTTAAAAAAATAAATATTAATCCTAGTTCTTTATTAAAAGGTCATATAATATCTATTAATAAAGAATTTGTTTTTATAGATGTAGGTTTAAAATCATTAGCTGTTATTTCAACGGAAGAATTTAGTAAAAAAAATAAAATTAAAATAGGTGATAAAATTAATTTTATTTTAGATTGTGTAGATAATGGTTTTGGTGAGACAATGTTATCTTATGAAAAAGTAAAATATGATAAAGAATGGTTATTTTTAGAAAATGCTCTTAAAAATTCAATAAGTATGTTTGGATATATAAACGGTAAAATAAAAGGTGGTTATAATGTTGAATTAAATAATATTAAAGCTTTTTTACCTGGTTCATTAGTTGATATAAAACCTATTAAAGATATAACTCATCTGGAAGGAAAAAAATTAGAATTTAAAATTATTAAATTAGATAAAAAAAGAAATAATATTGTAGTTTCACGTAAATCTGTTATTAAATTAAAATATAATATTGTTAAAAAAAAACCTATAAAATTAATTAAAAAAGGTATGATTGTAAAAGGTGTTGTTAAAAATTTAACTGATTATGGTGCTTTTATTAATATAGGTGGTTTAGATGGTTTATTACATATAACAGATATGTCATGGAAAAGAATAAATCATCCAAGTGATATTATTAATATTGGCGATGAAATTGTTCTTAAAATAATTAAATTTGATAATTTAAATAAACGTATTTCATTAGGATTAAAACAAAGATTTATAGATCCATGGAATAATATTATGATACGTTATCCTAAAGGTTTTGTAACAAAGGGTAGAGTTAGTAATTTAACTAATTATGGATGTTTTGTTGAAATAGAAGAAGGTATTGAAGGTTTAGTTCATATATCAGAAATGGAATGGAAAAAAAAAAAAAAAAAATTATTTAAATTTATTAAAATTAATAAACAAATCGATGTTATGATTTTAAATATTGATATGAAAAAACGTAGAATATCATTAGGTATTAAACAATGTAAAATTAATCCTTGGAAAAATTTTTTAAATATTAAAAAAATAAAATGTTGTATTAAAGTAGTTGTTAAATCTATTACTGATTTTGGTATTTTTGTTGGTTTGTTCAATGGTATTGATGGATTGATACATTTATCTGATATTTCATGGAATTTATTAAATAAGAAAAGTACAATTAAATATAAAAAAGGAGATTTAATTAGAAGTATTATTCTTCAAGTTGATGTTAAACGTGAACGTATTTCTCTTGGAATTAAACAACTTAATATAGATAATTTTAATAAATTTTTAACTATATATAAAAAAAATAATTTTATATATTGTAAATGTTTATCAATAAGTAAAAAAAAAATTAAAATAAATTTAGGAAATAAATTAATAGGATATTTAAATAATAATTTAAATAGTATTAATTTTATTAAATTTAAAATAAAAAAATTAATAAAATTAAATTTTATTAAAATTAGAAGTAAAAGAATACTAATTTTATCTTTAATATAATAATTTAAATAAATATGTAATAAAATTTTAAAATAATTTAAATATTTGTAAACTTTAAATATTATGTTTTTTTGTTTTGATTTTGGTATTAAAAAAATAGGATTATCAATTGGACAACAAATTTCAAAAACTGTTTCTTTATTAAAACCTTTTAAAATAAATAATGGTAAAATCAATTGGTTAAAAATAAAATATTTACTTAAATTTTGGAACCCTATTTCAGTTGTTATTGGTTTACCAATAAATAATAATAAAAGTTTATTATTAATTTTTTTAATTTTAAAATTTTCTATAGTATTTTATAAAAAATTTAATGTTTATATTTTTTTTCACAATGAATATTTGAGTACAATAGAAGCTAAAAAATTTTTTTTAATTTATAAAAAAAAATATAAAATTAAAGATATTTATATAGATTCTATATCTTCTAAATTAATTTTAAAAAGTTGGTTTATAGATAATAAATATTAACTTTTATTTAATACAATAGTTATAAAATGTATAAGTTTTAATATTTTATAATAATTTTATTTTTTCATTATTTCAAAAAATTCTTTATTAGTTTTAGTCATAGATAATCTTTTAGATAAAAATTCAATTGCATCTGTTTCATCCATCATATTTACTATTTTACGTAAAATCCACATTTTTTTTAGTTCCTCAATTGTTGTTAATAATTCTTCTTTTCGCGTACCGGATCTATTATAATTAATAGCAGGATAAATTCTTTTGTCTGATATTCTACGCGATAAATGTAATTCCATATTTCCTGTTCCTTTAAATTCTTCATAAATTACCTCATCCATTTTTGAACCAGTATTGATTAAAGCGGTAGCTATAATAGTTAAGCTACCACCTTCTTCAACATTTCTAGCTGTTCCAAAAAATTTTTTAGGACGATGCAAAGCTTTTGAATCAATACCTCCAGTTAATATTTTACCAGATAAAGGAGCTATTGAATTATATGCTCTAGCTAATCGTGTAATAGAATCTAATAAAATAATAACATCATTTTTATGTTCAACTAATCTTTTAGCTTTTTCTAATACCATTTCTGAAATATAAATATGTCTAGCTGCTGGTTCATCAAAAGTTGATGCTATAACTTCGCCTTTAATTAAACGTAACATTTCTGTTACTTCTTCTGGACGTTCATCAATTAATAAAACAATTAAAAAACAATCTGGATGATTATGTACAATACTTTGTGCTATATTTTGTATTAACATTGTTTTCCCAGCTTTGGGGGGTGCAACAATTAAACCTCTTTGTCCTCTTCCTATTGGTGAAGCTAAATCTAAAATACGAGAAGTTAAATCTGAAATTAAACCATTACCTTGTTCCATATTAAGTTTTTTATTTGTATGTAATGGTGTTAAATTTTCGAAATAAATTTTTTTTTTTATATTTGATGGTTTTTCACCATTTATTTCTTTTATTTTAAATAATGCCGGGAAAAAATTTTTTTTTACAGAAAAATTAATTTTTCCAGTAATTGAATCACCTGTACGTAATTTAAATTGTTTAATTTTATTAGGTGATACATAAATATCATTATTACTAGATACATAAGAATTATCTATGGATCTTAAAAAACCATAACCTTTTTTAAATACTTCTAAAACACCATGTTTATAAATATTTTTTTTATAATTTTTAAAAATAGGTAAAAAAAATTTTTTTTTAAACATTATATTCCTATGCTATAGTGTATTATTTAAAATTATTTAATATGTTTTTAAAATGTAATCAAATAAAAATAAAAATATTTATATTATTTAATATGTTTATAAAAAAATATTTAAAAATTAATAAGGTGATTTAATAATTTATATAATTTAGAATATTTTAAAATATATAAAATTTATTTGATTTTATTTAATTTTATAAATTTTTAAATATAAATTCTCTTATTTTTGTTTTAGACATAACTCCGATTATTTTACCTATAACTATGTTTTGTTTAAATAGAATTAACGTTGGAATGCTTCTAATATTATATTTTTGTAAAAATTCAGGGTTTTTTTCTATATCAATTTTAGCGATTATTATTTTTTTTGAAAATTCTTCAATTAATTCATTTAAATTATTAGAAATTATTTTACATGGACCACACCATTCCGCCCAAAAATCTACTAAAACAGGAATTTTTGATTTTGAAATATTAATATCAAAATTTTCTTTATTTACTTTAATTATTTTTTTCATGTGTATCCTTTTTTTAATTAATAAATTATTTATATTATATTATTTATTAAATATTAGTAATTTGTTATGTATTCTGCTAAATCTAAAACTTT
Source organism: Candidatus Psyllophila symbiotica (assembly GCF_029910555.1). NCBI lineage: Bacteria > Pseudomonadati > Pseudomonadota > Gammaproteobacteria > Enterobacterales > Enterobacteriaceae > Candidatus Psyllophila > Candidatus Psyllophila symbiotica. The sequence continues at coordinate 71,883 of NZ_CP092142.1, read as the reverse complement.
ACTAGAATATCCGCTTTCATTATCATACCATGAAATAAGTTTTACAAAATTATTATTTAATGCAATACCTGCTTTAGCATCAAATATAGAAGTTAAAATTTCACCGTTAAAATCACTTGAAACTACATCATCTTCAATATAACCTAAAATTCCCTTCATTTCATTATTTGCCGCTTTTTTGATAATTTTTTTAATATTTTCATAATTTACTGATTTTTTTATTTTAACTGTTAAATCAACAACTGATACATTTGGTGTTGGAACTCTAAAAGCCATGCCTGTTAATTTACCTAATAGTTCTGGTATAACAATACCTACAGCATTTGCAGCTCCTGTAGATGCAGGTATTATATTTTGTAATGCACTGCGACCAGCTCTCCAGTCTTTATTTGAAATTCCATCAACTGTTTTTTGTATTGCTGTTGTTGAATGAACTGTTGTCATTAAACCTTCAATTATTTCAAAATTATCATTTATTATTTTTGCTAAAGGTGCTAAACAATTTGTAGTACATGATGCATTTGAAATAATTTTTTGTCCGATATATTTATTAAGGTTAACCCCACATACAAACATTGGAATTTGATCTTTTGGTGGTGTTGTTAATATTACTTTTTTAGCTCCAGCTATAATATGTTTGTTTAAAGTATTTGAATCTAAAAATATACCAGATGATTCTATTACAATATCTACACCAATTTTTTTCCAAGGTATATTTATTGGATCTTTTTCTGAGAAAATATTTATTTTTTGTTTATTTATAAATATTTTATTTTCTATAATTTCTATTGTTTTATTAAATTTCCCGTGTGTCGAATCATATTTTATCATATAGGCAATATATTTTGCACTTAATAAATCATTTATTGCTATAATTTTAATATTTTGTCTTTTTTGTGCTAATCGAAAAACCATTCGACCTATTCTTCCGAAACCATTTATTCCTATTTTAATATCCATAAAATTCCTTTTATTTAAATTTATTAATTATGTTTTGTAATTTTTCTTTTGATTATTTAAGTAATAATTATTTAAATTTTAATTATAAAATATTAAAATGTCAATTTTTAATTCAATATTTATTTTTTGTATTTATTAAATTATAATATTTCTTTTAAAGTATCTGAATCTATTTCGTTTGGAGCGTTTGTCATTAAACATTTAGCTGATGTTGTTTTAGGAAAAATAATAACATCTCGAATATTTTTTGTGTTTGTTAATAACATAACTAATCTATCCAAACCAAATGCTATACCTGCGTGATATGGTGTGCCATATTTAAAAGCTTCTAAAAAAAAATTTAAATTTTTAAAATTGTGTTTTTTAATATTTAAAATATTTAAAATAATTTTTTGTATTTTTATATTATTAATTCTTACTGATCCCCCTCCTATTTCACAACCGTTTAATATTATATCATAAGAATTAGTAAATAAAGATATCGGATTATTAATTAAGTTATTAATGTTATTTATATATGGATTTGTAAAAGGATGGTGTGTTGAATTTATTTTGTTTTTTATATCTTTTTTAAATAAAGGATAATTTATAATCCATACTGCTGACCAAGTATTTAAATTTATTAAATTTAATATTTTTCCTATTTTTTTTCTTAAATTACCCATTATATTATAAATATTTTCATAATTATTGATTCCTATTAATATCGTATCGTTATTTTTAGCCTTTGTTCTTTTTAAAATTAATTTTAATGTTTTTATGTTTAAAAAATTAATTACATTGCTTTTTATACCATTTAAATTTTTTGATATATTATATATTTTTATCCATAATAAATTATTATTATTTATAGTTTTGTTATAATTTAAAATTGTTTTAATATTTATTGTTGTATTATTAGTTATTTTAATACCAATAATATTATTGTTGTTATTATTTAAAATTTTTTTAGGTAAAATATTTAATGTATTTGTTTTTAAAAATATATCTTTTAATTCTATTAATTCTATTGTATTTCGTAAATCAGGTTTATCTGTTCCATAACGACGTAATGATTCAGAGTAAGTAATTATTTTAAATTTACCAATATTTTTTTTTTTTATTTTTAAAAATAAATTGTTTATCATTTTTTCCATTTTTTTAATTAATTTTTTGGGTTTTATAAAAGAAGTTTCTATATCAATTTGAGTAAATTCAGGTTGTCTATTTGACCTTAAATCTTCATCTCTAAAACATTTAGCTATTTGATAATAACGATCAAATCCAGATATCATTAATAATTGTTTAAATATTTGAGGTGATTGTGGTAATGCATAAAATTTGCCTTTATTTATTCTACTAGGTACTAAAAAATCTCTAGCACCTTCTGGTGTGGATTTTGTTAATATTGGAGTTTCAATTTCAATAAAATTATTTTTATTTAAAAAATTACGAATATAATTACATATTTTTGATCTTATTTTAAAACGTTTAATCATTTCTGGTTTACGTAAATCAAGATATCTATATTTTAAACTTGTTTTTTCTGAATTTTTTTTATTAACATCTAATGGTATTTTTTTAGAAATATTAATTATATTTAAATAATTACAAAAAATTTCTATTTCTCCTGTTTTTTTTTTAATATTTTTTTGTTTATCTGGGCGTTTATTTACTATACCATTAATTTGGATACAAAATTCATTACGTAACTTTAAAGCTTTTTCAAAAGTAATTTTGTTAATAGAATTAAATACAATTTGAACTATACCTTTATAATCTCTCATATCAACAAATATTAAATTACCAAAATTTCTTATTTTATTTACCCATCCACATAAAGTTACTTTTTTGTTAATATGTGATATGTTTAAATTTCCACAATATTCAGTTCGCATATAATTCCTTTAAAATAAATTTTTAATTTAATATATAAATATTTAAATAAATAAATAATAAAATTTTAATTTTTATTTTAAATAAATTTATAAGGATTTTAAAATGTTTAAATTTTTTTTTTTAAATTTAATAATTATATTTTTATTTTTAATAACATTAATATTGATAGAATATATTTTATTAAAATATAATTCGAAAACATATATTATAATAATATTATTTTTAATATATATTTTTCCTATATTAGTAATTTTTGTATATATATTTTTAACTAAATTATTTTTTAAAAAACTTAAAAATAAAAAAATAAAAATTTTAAAATCTTTAATAAATAATATAATAAATGAAATTAAAAAAAAACAAAAAAAATCTTATAATCAAAAATATACAGTTGCTATTCCTTTATTTAATTTATTAATTAAAAAAAATGGGATTAATGAAATTAATATTTTTTTTAAAAAAAAAGAATTTAAAGTTTTTTCAAATACTAAAAAAATATTTAAAAAAATAATTTATGATATTAAATATGCAAAATATAAAATTGAAATGATTTTTTACATATGGAAACAAGGTGGTATGGTAGATAAAGTTATGAAAGCTTTAATTAATGCATCTAAAAGAGGTTTATGTTGTAGAATTATTTTAGATTCAATTGGTTGCTTTAGTTTTTTATATAGTAAATATCCTAAAATAATGAGAAAGGCTGGCATTGAAATTGTTGAAGCATTTAAAATAAATGTGTTTGGGGTTTTTTTAAGACGCATTGATATTCGTCAGCATAAAAAATTAATTTTAATTGATAATAATATATCATATATTGGAAGTATGAATATGATTGATAATAATTATTATAAAAATAAAATTAATAAATTTATAGATATAATGATACGTTTTGAAGGTAAAATTTCTAACATAATGAGTATTGTTTATGGTTTTGATTGGGAAATGGAAACTGGTAAAAGAATAATATCTAAAAAACAATATAAAAATATAAAAGAATCTTTATATCATAAAAAAAATCAAAATTTTCATATTATTTCATCTGAATTAATTATTTCTAAAAAATTAATACATGATGTATTCTTAACAGCTATATATTCTGCTAAAAAAAAATTAGTTATTACTACTCCATATTTTGTTCCAACTAATAATTTAATTAAAGCAATTTGCGATGTATCATTAAAAGGAGTTGAGGTTATTATTGTATTATCTAAATATAATGATTCATTAATGGTATTATGGGCTAGTAAATATTTTTATAATAATTTATTAAAATCTGGTGTTAAAATTTATGAATTTAAAAAATTTTTATTACATACTAAAAGTTTATTAATTGATGATAAAGTTAGTATATTAGGGACTGTTAATTTTGATATTAGAAGTTTTTGTCTGAATTCGGAAATTATATTAGTAATTGAAGATAATAATTTTAGTAGTATTATATCTCAAATTCAAAAAAAATATATTAAAAAATCAAAATTTGTTAATTTTATAAAATGGAAAAATAGATCTTTTTTGTGTATGGTTATTGAATATTTTTTTTTTTTATTTAATCCTATATTATAAATTTAAAATTAATTTAATTTTATATTAATTTTTTAATTTATTTAATAATTTTAAAATTAATAAATATTTTTATAACCCGGTAATTTACCGGGTTAAATTTTTTAATTTAACGTTTTGAGAATTGTGGTTTTTTTCTTGATTTTTTAAAACCTGGTTTTTTTCTTTCTACTTTTCTGGAATCTCTACTAATATATCCTTCTTTTTTAAGAATATAACGCAAATTATTGTTATAATTTAAAATTGCTCTACTTATACCATGTCTTATAGCTTCAGCTTGACTTGAAATTCCTCCACCTTTTACTGTAATATATAAATTTACAATATTTATTATTTTTACTAAATTTAATGGTTGGCAAATTTTTAATTGCTGGTTTTTATTGGTAAAATATTTATTTATATTATTATTATTTATAATAAAATTACCATTACCAGATTTCATAAAAACACGTGCAGTAGAAGTTTTACGTCTACCTGTACCATAATATTGTTTATTATTCATTAATATGATCTTAAATGTTAAATATTAATTATTTTAGGTTTTTGAGCGTAATGATTATGATTGTTATCTGGAAATACTTTTAATTTTTTGAACATTATTCGCCCTAACGGACCTTTAGGTAACATACCTTTAACTGCATTTTTAATTATTTTTTCTGGATAATGCAAAATCATTTCTTTAAATGTTTTTTTTTTAATACCTCCAATATATCCAGTGTGTCTATAATATATTTTATTATTTTTTTTATTTCCAGAAATTATGATTTTTTTAGCGTTTAAAACAATAATATAATCACCATTATCCAAATGTGTAGTATATTTTATTTTATGTTTTCCGATTAAACGTTTAGCTAATTCTGTAGCTAAACGACCTAATATTTTGTTTTCAGCATTAATAATATACCAATTATTTTTAAGATCTTTTTTTTTAACAACAAAAGTTTTCATTTAAATTACTCAATATTTTAACACTTTTATAATAATTTATTGTTTTTATTAAATATATTATTGTTAATATTTTAATAAATTAATAAATATTATATAAAATTATTATTTATTTAAATCATATAAAATTATTATATTTAATAAACTTAAAATATATTGACTATATTTAAATAATATTATAATATAAATAAATGTTTATATAATAGCGCGTTAACAAATTGGTTATGTAGCGGACTGCAAATCCGTATAATCCGGTTCGATTCCGGAACGCGCTTATTTAAATTTTATAGCCCGGGTGGTGAAATTGGTATACACAAGGGACTTAAAATCCCTCAACTTTAAATGTTATGCGGGTTCAATTCCCGCTCCGGGTATTATATAAATTTTATTTATAAATTAATATATTTTAAAATTTTTTGTATTATTATAATACTATTGGTTTTTATTTCTGATGAATTTTTATTTTTTTTTCCTTTACCTCCTAAATTTTTAATTATTTTTATGGTTATTAAATTAATTTTAATAAATTTTGTAAGATCTGAAGTTATATGAATTAATATTTTTTTTTTTTCTTTTTCTTTAAATATTAAAATAATAAATGATGTTCCTATCTTTTTTTTAATATTATTTATGCAATTATTTAATAATTTTGAATTTATTATGTTTATATTAATTATTATTAATTTAATTCCATAGAATAAATTTATTTTTTTAAATATAAAATAGTATGTATTTTTTAATATATAATTGTTATATATTTTTTTTTTAATTTTATTTTTTTTTTTATTATTATAAATATTAATTAATGTATTATTAATATTATTTATATCAGTATTAAGTAGTTTTGACATTTCTTTAATTAAATTATTTTTAAATTGTATAATTTTTAAAGCATATTTTCCTGTTACTGCAATAATTCTAAAAATACCATTTGATATATAATAATGTGATTTAATTAAAAATATACCTATTTCACCTGTATATTTTACATGAGTACCTGTACATATTTCTTTTGAAAAATTACTTATATTTATTACATTTTCATTTTTTTTTGTTTTTTTTATTTTTATTAATAAATTTAGCATTATTTTTTTGTTTACAAATTTTTCTATATAATTAATTTCTTTTGTTTTAATTTTTAAATTATTTAAAAAATCTAATTTTAAATATTTTCTATTTACAAAAGATTTTTTTTTTTTAATATTTTTATTTATTAAAATATTTAAAGTTTTATTTAATAAATGACAAGCAGAATGGTTTTTTGAAGTATTAATATGATATTTTTTATTAATAATAGGTTTAATAAATTGATTAATTTTTAAATTTCCTTTAATTATTTTACCTATATGTAAAATTGTTTTACCTTGTTTTTTTGTATTATATATTAAAAATATAACATTTGAATTTATTAATATCCCTTGATCGCCAATTTGTTCTTTTGTTTCACTATAAAATGGAGTATTATTTAATATTATAATAGCTTCTTCATTATAAAATATTTCATTTACTAAATAAGAATTTTTTAAAATAGCAATAATTTTTATTTTTTGTTTTGTTTTTTTATATTTATTTAAAATATTAATATAATTATAATTTTTTTTTTTAAAGAATTTATTAGAATTTAATGATTTTAAACGTTGTTTATTCATTAAAATATTAAAATTAATTTCATCTATTTTAATTTTTTTTTTGTTACAAATTTCTTTAATTAAATCAAAAGGAAAACCATAAGTATCATATAAATAAAATATTACTTTTCCACTTAATTTATTATTACAATTATTTTTACTTAATTTTGATATATTTAAATTTAGTAAATTTAATCCTGTTTTTAAAGTACGTAAAAATTTTTTTTCTTCTATTTTAATTATTTTTTTAATTTTATCTCTATTTTTTTTTAAGTTATATATTTTATACTCTGTAATATTAGTTAAATTATCTATTAATTTATAAAAAAAAATATTTTTAATACCTAATTTATTTCCATGTAAAATTGCTCTTCTTATTATTTTACGTAATACATATCCTCTACCTTCATTTGATGGAGTTATACCATCTAAAATTAAAAATGCGGTAGAACGAATATGATCTGCTATAATATATGTTGATATTTTATTATTATTATTATTATTAGATATTTTTTTTATTTCTTTAATTATTTTTTTAAATAAATCAATTTCGTAATTAGAATTTACTTTTTGTATTATTGAGGATATTCTTTCTAATCCCATACCAGTATCTATTGATATTTTAGATAATGGTTTCATAATTTTGTTATATTCATATACAAATTGTATAAATACAATATTCCAAATTTCAACATATCTTTCATTTTTTTTTATATTTCCAGGTAAATTTCCTTTATAATTATTACCTCTATCGTAAAAAATCTCTGTACAAGGTCCGCATGGATAATTTATTCCCATTTTCCAAAAATTATCAGATTCAAATGGTATATTTTTATTATCTCCAATACGAATTATTTGATTTTTATTTAATTTAATGTTATTTTTCCATATATTAAATGTTTCGTTATCTGAAGCATATACTGTAACTAATAACTTTTTTTTAGGTAAATTAAACCATTTTTCGCTAGTTAGTAATTCCCATGCGTAATTAATAGCATCTAATTTAAAATAATCATTAAAACTAAAATTTCCTAACATTTCAAAAAAAGTATGGTGATATGTAGTATATCCGACATTTTTTAAATCATTATGTTTACCTCCTGCTCTTATACAACGTTGTGAAGTTGCAATACGTGAATAATTGCTGTTTTCTAAACCTAAAAAAATATTTTTAAATTGATTCATACCTGAATTTGTAAAAAGTAAAGTTTTATCATTTTTAGGTATAAGCTTGCTACTTTTTAAAATTTTATGTTTTTTAGATTTAAAAAAATCTAGAAATATTTTACGAATATCATAAGTGCTTTTAATCATTATTTTCCTGTAAATATTTGAAATAATTTAAATTTGATTAAATTTAAATAATTTTATAACTTATAATAAATATATTAAAAGTTAATGTATGATTAAGTATTGTTAATTTTATTTAAATAAAGATATTAATGAATTGATTAAAATATTTAATTCAGTTTTTTTAATTATATAAGGTGGCATTAAATATATTAATTTTCCAAATGGTCTTATCCAAACACCATTATTAATGAAAAATCTTTGTATTTTATTTATATCAATATAATTAATTGTTTCTATTATACTTATTGCTCCTAATATTCTAATATCTAATATTTTATTAGATTTTATTAATGGTAATAGTGTTTTTTTAAAATAATTTTCTATATACTTAACTTTTTTAATCCATTTATTTGTATTTAAAATTTCTAAATTTGCATTAGCAATTGAACATGCCAATGGATTACCCATAAAAGTGGGACCATGCATAAAACACCCTGATTTACTATTACTTATAATATATGAAATTTTTTTAGTAGTAATAGTAGCTGATAAAGTCATATAACCTCCTGTCAATGATTTACCTAAACATAATATATCAGGTACAATTCCTGAATGTTCATATGCAAATAATTTTCCAGTACGTCCAAATCCTGTTGCTATTTCATCTAATATTAATAAAATTTCATATTTTTTACATAATTCACTTACTCTTTTTAGATACATTGGGTTATAAATTTTCATACCACCAGCTCCTTGTACGATAGGTTCTAATATAACACATGCTATTTTTTTTGAATATTTTTTAATTAAATATTTAAAAGAATTAATATCGTTTTCGTCCCAATTTTCATTAAACTTACATTTTGGAGATTCAGCGAAAATATGTTTTGTTAAATATTTTTTGTATATATTATGCATTGAGTTTTTTGGGTCACATACTGACATAGCTCCAAATGTATCTCCATGATAACCATTTTTAATTGTTAAAATTTTTTCTCGATACTCTCCTTTTGATTGCCAATATTGCAATGACATTTTTATAGCTATTTCAATTGCAACAGAACCAGAGTCTGCTAAAAATACACATTTTAATTCTTTAGGAGTAATATTGATTAAGTTATTACATAATTTAAGAGCTTCTTTGTGATAAAAACCTCCAAACATAATATGTGACATTTTTTTGATTTGAGTTTTTATAGCTTTATTTAATATTGAATTATTATAACCATGTATGCATGACCACCATGAAGACATACCGTCTATTAAATTAATATTATTAAATAATTTTAATACAACACCTTTTGCTTTTTTTATAGAATAACATTTTAATGGTTTAATCATAGAAGTATATGGATGCCAAACATTTTTTTTATTAAATTGTTTTTTTGTTATTTTAATAAACATAAATATACTATATAATTAAATTAGTATTATTGACATTATATATATATTATATGTATATATTATACATTTAATTTAATGTAAATTTTTAAAGGTATTGATAATGAATAAGAAAATTTATTGGACGATAGATAAAACTCAAGAACTTTTTGATAAACCGTTATTAGAATTAATATTTTTAGCACATAATGTACATAGAAAAAATTTTAAACCCAATAAAGTTCAAATAAGTACTCTTTTATCTATAAAAACCGGTTCTTGTCCTGAAGATTGTAAATATTGCCCTCAAAGTTCTAGATATAAAACTGGAATTGAAACAGAGCGTTTAATTAAAATTAACAAAATTTTAGAAGCTGCAAATAAAGCTAAAAAAAATGGATCATCAAGATTTTGTATGGGTGCTGCTTGGAGAAATCCAAAAGATAAAGATATGCCTTATTTAAAAGAAATTGTTAAAAAAATTAAAAATATGGGTCTTGAAACATGTATGACTTTAGGATCTTTAAATAAAAATCAAGCTAAAATTTTATATGATGCTGGATTAGATTATTATAATCATAATATAGATACTTCACCTGAATATTATAAAAAAATTATTACAACTCGTAGTTATCAAGAAAGACTTAATACAATTCAAAATGTTAGAACTGCTGGTATTAAAGTTTGTTCTGGTGGAATAATAGGGTTAGGTGAAAGTATTAATGATAGAATAGGTTTATTGATGCAATTGGCAAATATGAAAACTCCCCCAGAAAGTGTGCCTATTAATATGTTGGTTAAAGTAAGTGGTACTCCATTAGAAAATAATAAAGATATAAATCCATTTGATTTTATTAGAATAGTAGCTATTGCTAGAGTAATGATGCCAAATTCTTATATTCGTCTTTCTGCGGGCAGAGAAAATATGAATGAACAAACTCAAGCTATGTGTTTTATGGCTGGTGCTAATTCAATATTTTATGGTTGTAAATTGTTAACTACTCCTAATCCTAAAGAAGATAAAGATTTAAAATTATTAAATAAATTAGGTATTGAAATTGAATCAAAAAATATAAAAGAAAATAAAATTAAAAATAAATTTAATAATAAAAATTATACTAAATTTTATGATGCTACTAATAATTAAATAGTATTTTGGAGAATTATTGATAAAACGTTTATTTATCACTGGTACTGATACTAAAGTAGGTAAAACTATTTCAAGTATTGCATTATTACAAATTGCAAATAAAATAGGTTTTAATAGTATAGGATATAAACCTGTTGCATCTGGATGTAAAATTACAAAATATGGTTTACGTAATGATGATGCTTTATTATTAAAAATAAATAGTCAAATTAAATTAAATTATAATATAATAAATCCGTATAATTTTTTAGATAATACTGCACCAAATATAATTAGTAAAAGAATTAAAAAACCTATTTCATTTTATAAAATGTCATCTAAATTAAAATATATATCTAGAAAAACAAATTGGATTATTATTGAAGGTGCTGGAGGTTGGTTTACTCCTATTTCTAAAATTAAAAGAATTTCTGATTGGGTTTTAAAAGAAAATATACCAATTATTTTAGTTGTAGGTATAAAATTAGGTTGTATAAATCATGCGTTATTAACAGTTGAAGTTATTAAAAAAACTGGTTTAGTTTTAAAAGGATGGATCGCTAATAATATTAATATTAAAACCATTTGGCATAATGAATATATTAATACTTTAAAAAATAATTTGTGTATAAATTTTTTAGGTGAAATTCCTTATTTAAATAAAAATAATAAAAATGAATTATGGAAATATATAAATTTTAGTCTTCTTTAAATTTAATAATTTTAATATATATATAAAATTACCCGAACTTGGAATCGAACCAAGGACACGAGGATCTTCAATCCTCTGCTCTGCCAACTGAGCTATCCGGGCGTATTTATTAATTATAATTATACCTATATAAAAAGTCAATTTATTTTTATTTTTATTTTTATTTTTATTTTTATTTTTATTTTTATTTTTTAATTTTTTTATTTTGAATTTATATAAAATTATTTATTGTTTATATATTTATATATTTATATATTTATATATTTATATATTTATATATTTATATATTTATATTTTATATGTTTGTATATATTAAATATTAAATTTTTATTTTAATTTTAGTATTAATAAATTTTGATTTTTATTGATTTTTATTGATTTTTATTAATTTGATTTGATTTGATTTGATTTGATTTGATTTGATTTGTTTAGATTAGATTGAATTAGATTAGATTAATTGTATTTAGTTTAGTTTAGTTTAGTTTAGTTTAGTTTAGTTTAGTTTGGTTTGGTTTGGTTTGGTTTAATTTGGTTTAATTTAATTAAGATTATTTATGAATGAAAATATAAAATATGATATAGATCCTTTAGAAACAAATGAATGGTTACAGTCAACTAATTCGTTAATTTCTAAAGAAGGATACAAACGTTTCAATTTTTTAATTAATAAAATTGTAAATCATATATATAAAATTAATTTTGATATTAATAAAATTGTTAAATTTAATTATGTTAATTCAATAAATTATATAGATGAACCTAAATATCCTGGTGATTTATATATAGAAAATAATATTTGTTCTGCAATTCGTTGGAATGCAATGATTATTGTATTAAAAGCATCTAACAAAAAATTAGATTTAGGTGGACATATATCTTCTTTTCAGTCAATAGCAATGTTTTATGAAGTTTGTTTTAATCATTTTTTTAAAGCATCAAATAAAATAGATGAAGGAGATATTGTTTTTTTTCAAGGTCATACTTCTCCTGGAATTTATTCACGTGCTTTTCTCGAAGGTAGATTAAATAAAAATTATTTAGATAATTTTCGACAAGAAATTTTTAATAAAGGTTTATGTTCTTATCCCCATCCTAAATTAATGCCAAATTTTTGGGAGTTTCCGACTGTATCAATGGGTTTAGGTGCAATTAATGCTATTTATCAAGCTAAATTTTTAAAATATCTTAAAAATAGATCTTTAAAAGATACTAAAAATCAAAAAGTATATGTTTTTCTTGGCGATGGTGAAATGGATGAACCTGAATCTAAAGGAGCAATAACAATTGCTGTTAGAGAAAAACTAAATAATTTAATATTTATTATAAATTGCAATTTGCAACGTTTAGATGGTCCTGTTAATGGTAATGGTAAAATTATAAATGAATTAGAAGGAATATTTTTAGGTGTTGGTTGGAAAGTTTTAAAATTAATTTGGGGTAGTAATTGGGATAAATTATTTAAAAAAGATAATTCTGGTAAATTAATTAAATTATTAAATGAAACTAATGACGGTGATTATCAGAATTTTTTAACAAAAGATGGCGCTTATATACGTAAGAATTTTTTTGGTAAATATAAAGAAACTTATAAGTTAGTTGAAAATTTAAGTGATATTGAAATTTTAAAATTAAATAGAGGCGGCCATGATTTTATTAAAATTTTTGCAGTTCTTAAGAAAGCGAATCAAAGTAATAAACCAACTGTTATTTTAGTACATACTGTTAAAGGTTATGGAATGGGTAAAAATTTTGAAAGTCAAAATATAGCTCATCAAGTTAAAAAAATGAATATTAAAGAATTATATTATTTTAAAGAAAATTTAAACTTAAATATTTCAGATAAAAAAATAAAAAATTTAGAATATATTAGTTTTAAAGAGAATTCAGTAGAATATAAATATATTCAAAAACATCGTAAATTATTAAATGGATTTATTCCATGTAGAAATATTTATATTAAAAATAAATTTAATATTCCTAAAATTAAAAGTTTTGAATTTTTATTTAAAAAACAAAATAAAAAAATATCAACAACAACAGTTTTTATTAAAATTTTAAAATTATTACTTAAAAATATTTCTATTAAAAAATATTTAGTACCTATTATTTCAGATGAAGCTAGAACATTTGGAATGGAAGATTTATTTCAACAAATTGGTATTTATAATTCTAATGGTCAAAAATATATACCTCAAGATATAAATCAGTTTTCATATTATAAAGAAGATAAAGCAGGTCAAATATTACAAGAAGGTATTAATGAATCTGGAGCAATTTCATCATGGTTAGCTGCGGCTACTTCTTATAGTGTAAATAATTTACAAATGATTCCATTTTATATTTTTTATTCTATATTTGGATTTCAACGTATAGGAGATTTATTATGGGCTGCTGGTGATCAGCAAGCTAAGGGGTTTTTAATTGGCGCTACTTCAGGTAGAACTACTTTAAACGGTGAAGGTTTGCAACATGAAGATGGACATAGTCATATTTATTCTTTAACAATTCCTAATTGTATTTCATATGATCCGACTTATGCTTATGAATTATCTATAATTATACAAAATGGTATAAAACGTATGTATGGTAAAAATAAAGAAAATATTTATTATTATATTACTGTAACTAATGAAAATTATAATATGCCAAAAATCCTTAATAATATTAAAAATGGAATTTTAAAAGGTATTTATAAATTGGAAAGTTTAAAAGGTGGCAAAAATAAGATTCAACTTTTAGGTTCAGGTGCTATTTTGCGTAATGTTAGAAAAGCTTCATATATATTATTAAGCGAATATAATATATCGTCTGATATTTTTAGTGTTACTTCTTTTACTGAATTAACAAGAGATGGTCAAGATTGTGAACGTTGGAATATGCTTCATCCTAATAAAACCCCTAAAATTCCATACGTTAATAAAATTTTAAATAATTTTCCTACAATTGCTTCTTCTGATTACATAAAATTATTTTCAGAGCAAATAGCTAAATTTTTACCTAATAATTATTATAGTGTTTTAGGGACTGATGGTTTTGGTAGGTCTGATAGTAGAATGAATTTACGTTATTATTTTGAAATTGATTCATTTTATATATTAATTGCTTCTTTAAATTTATTATATAAAAATAATAAAATTAATAAATCTACATTATATGATGCTTTTTTAAAATTTAATATTAATATAAATAAAAACAACCCTAGAATATTATAAGGGGTCATAATGATAAATGAAATAAAAATTCCTGATATTGGTACAGATGAGTTTGAAGTAACAGAAATTTTTATTAAAGTTGGTGATATAATTAAAAAAAATCAACCTCTTATTGCAATTGAAGGTGATAAAACTTCTGTTGAAATTCCTTCTATTATTTCTGGGATAATAAAAGAAATAAAAATAAATATTGGTGATAAAGTTAAAACTAATTCTTTAATTGGTTTTATTGATATTAAAAATATTAAAGAAAATATTAAAAATATTAAAAATAAAAAATATATAAATTTGTTAACAAAAGATAAAAATTCTATTAGTGAAATACATGCAAGTCCTTTAATTAGAAATTTATCTAGAAAATTTAATATTGATTTAGAAAAAATAAAAGGTTCAGGTTTAAAAGGTAGAATTATTAAAGAAGATGTTCAAAAATATATTGAAAATATAAATATTAGTAATTTATATAAAAATAATAATAGCATTCTTAAAAGTTCAGAATTTAATGAATATAATATAGAAAAAATTAAAATAAACAATTTACAGATAACATCAGGTAAAAATTTATTAAAAAGTTGGGTTACTATTCCTCATGTTACAATTTTTGATAATATTGATATTACTGATTTAGAAATTTTTAGAAAAAAACAAAATAAAATTTATTTTAATAAAAAATTAAAATTTACACTATTAGTTTTTATTATTAAAGCAGTTGCAATAGTTTTAAATTATATGCCTAAATTTAATAGTTCATTATCTGAGGATGGAAGATATTTAAATATTAAAAAATATATTAATATAGGTATTGCCGTAGAAACAAAAAAGGGTTTATTAGTTCCTAATATTAAAGATGTTAAATATAAAACTATTACAGAAATTTCAAAATTATTAATTGAAATTTCTCAAAAAGCTCGTAATGGAGTTTTAAATAAAAATGATATTAGTAATGGTAGTTTTACGATATCTAGTTTAGGTCATATAGGTACTAAAAATTTTACACCTATTATTAATTTTCCTGAAGTTGCTATATTGGGTATTTCAAGGGTATTTATAAAATCTATTTGGAATGGAATAAAATTTATACCTAAATTAATATTACCAATATCATTTTCTTTTGATCATAGAGTAATTGATGGGGCGGATGCTGCTCGTTTTATTAAAAAAATTAATTTTATATTATCAGATATACGTAATTTAATTATGTAATTTTACTATTTTAAGTATTATTATTTATATTTAAATATATTATATTTAAATTTTTGTATATTTAAGGTTTATTCATGAATGAATATTATTTATTTAAGAATATAGAAAAAAATGTCCAAAAATATTGGTATTCTAAAAAAGTTTTTAAAGTCATTAAAAATATTAATGTTAAAAAATATTATGTTTTATGTATGATACCATATCCTTCTGGAAATTTACATATGGGTCATGTTAGAAATTATACTATAGGTGATATTATTTCTAGATATCAAAGAATGAATGGTAAAAATGTTATGCAACCAATGGGGTGGGATGCTTTTGGTTTGCCAGCTGAAATATCAGCAATTAAAAATAATATTTTACCTTCAATTTGGACTTATAAAAATATTAAAAATATGAAAAATCAATTGAAATCTTTAGGTTTTTCTTATGATTGGAATAGAGAAATAATAACTTGTAAACCTGAGTATTATAAATGGGAACAATGGTTTTTTATTAAATTATATGAAAAAAAATTAATATATAAAAAAAAATCTTTTGTAAATTGGTGTAAATATGATAAAACTGTTCTTGCTAACGAACAAGTAGTAAATGGTAATTGTTGGAGATGTGATAATAAAATTAAAAAAAAAAAATTATATCAATGGTTTTTAAAAATTAGTATTTATGCTGAACAATTATTAAATGATTTAAAATATTTAAAATATTGGCCAATAAAAGTTATAAGTATGCAAAAAAATTGGATAGGTAAAACTAAAAAAATTTTAGTTTTTTTTAATATTTTTAATAGTGATAAAAAAATTATTATTTGTATAGATCATTTAGATATTTTAATAAATGTTACATATGTTGTAATTTCTTTAAATAATTCCATTGCAATAGAAGAATCAAAAAAAAATAATAATATTAATAAATTTATTTTAAAATATAATAATAAGAAATTAAATAATTTTAAAAAAGTAGGTATATTTTCTAATTTGTTTGTTATTCATCCTATTTCTAAAGAAAAATTACCATTATGGATTGTTAATTTTGTTTTATCAGATAATATAAATAAATCAAATGCAGCTATTCCTAAATATAATAAATATGATTTTTTTTTTGCTAAAAAATATAATATTAACATTAATATATTAATTTCAAATAAATATATTTCAGTATTTAAAAATAAAAAGAAGTTTTTTTTAAATTTATATAAATTTAATTTGTTAAATATTAAAAAAAAAAGAAAAATTATTTTAAATGAACTAATTAAAATTAACCTTTGTAAAATAAAAATGTTTTATAAATTATTAGATTGGAATATTTCTCGTCAACGTTATTGGGGTACACCTATTCCAATAATTAATATAAATAACAATATTATTCCAATATCTGAAAATAATTTACCTATTGTTTTACCTGAAAATATTTTTAAGAATAATACAATAAATTTTATTAAAAATAATTTAAATTTATTTAAATTTTTAATTAATAATCAATTATTTAAGTTTGAAATTGATACTTTTGATACATTTATAGAATCATCATGGTATTATTTAAGATATTCTTGTCCAAAATATAATAAAAATATTGTAAAATTAAATTCTATAAATTATTGGTTACCTGTTGATCAATATATAGGTGGTATTGAACATGCTATTATGCATTTATTATATTTTAGATTTTTTCATAAAATATTTAGAGATTTTGGATTAGTTAATTATAATGAACCAGTAAAAAAATTAATTTGTCAAGGTATGGTATTATCTCATACATTTTATTATTTAAATAAAAAACACGAAAAAATTTGGATTTCAAAAAATCAAATTAATATAGATTTTGATTTTAAAAAAAAAAAAATAGAATTTAAAAATATTAAAAAAAAAAAAATAGAATACGCTGGTATGATTAAAATGTCTAAGTCTAAGAATAATGGTGTTGAACTTAAACAAATAATTAAAAAATATGGTTCAGATACTATTCGTCTTTTTATCATTTTTGCGTCACCTATAGAAACTGAATTAGAATGGAAAGAATTTCAATTAATAGGAATTTATAGATTTTTAAAACGTTTTTGGAAAATAATTTTTAATCATGTTATGAGTGGAAAAATTAGACCTTTAAAAATCAAAAAATTAACTTTTAATCAAAAAAAAAATTTTTTAATAATACATAAATTAATTTATGAAGTAAATTATGATATTAAGTATCGTCAATCTTTTAATACTGCTATTTCCAAAATAATGAAATTTATAAATAAATTAAATTATTTAGATAAAAATAAATTTAATAAATTTATTTTACATGAGTATTTGTTAATTTTAATTCGTCTTCTTTATCCTTTTGTTCCTCATATTTGTTTTAAAATTTGGAAATTATTAGGTGAAAAAACAAATATTGATTTTATTTCATGGCCTATTTCAAATAAAAAATTTTTAATTAAAAAATTAATAATAACAATTCAAATAAATAGTAAATTTTATAACAAATTAATGATTAAGTCTAACTATAATAAAGAGTTTATATTAAATATTATAAAAAATAAATTTTTTTTTAAAAAAAATATTTTAAATAATATTTATAAAATAATATATGTTAAAAAAAAATTATTTAATATAATTTTAAAAAATTAATAAATAAATAAAATATTATTATTTTTTAAAATAATTTATGTATTTTTCAGATATTAAGCAGATTATCAAAAAATTTAATAATAAAAAAAATAAAATTTTTTTTTTAAACGGTAATGATATTTTTTTAATTAATGAAAATAAAAAATTAATTAAAAAATTTTTTTATAATTATGAATATATAAATATTAAAATTAATAATAATATAAATTGGGATGATATTTTTTTAGTTTGTAGAAATAACAATCTTTATATGAGAAAAAAAATATTATTTTTTAAATTTGAAAATAATATAGTAATTAATAAAGTATTTAAAAAAATATTTAATTTATTTAAAATATTTTATTTTAATATTATAATTGTATTAATTGGATTATATTTAACAAATTTATTAAAAAATATTTTAATTAATAATAATGTATATAATTCTATAGTTAATATTAATTGTAAAATACATACTTTTAAAAATTTTTTGATTTTTTATACTAAAAAATTTAAATTTAAATTAGAATTGAATTCTTTAAATTTATTATTTAATTGTTTTGATGGAAATTTTTTAGAATTATATCAGTTTTTAGAATTATTGCTTTTAATATATCCAGATGGTAATATTAATATTATTAATATTAAAAAAATAATTTATAATACTTCTTTATTTACCTTTTCTAATTTTATTAAAAATTTTCTTATTGGTAATATTAATAATTCTTTAAATATTTTAAAAAAAATTCGTAAAGAAAAAATTGAACCTGTATTATTATTACATATATTTAAAAATGAATTAATTATTCTTATGAAAATTAAATTTAATAAAAATAATAAAAATTTATGTAAAGATTTGAATACTAAAAATATATTTAATTATAAAATATTATTATATAATAAAGTTATAAATAGATTATCATATAATGATTTTAATAATTTTTTTTTAGTTTTAGTTAAAATTGAAAATTTAATAAAAACTAATAATAATATATTATTTTGGAATGAAATTAAAAATTTATTAATATTGATATGTAAATAATTTTCAAATATTCTATTAAGTTTTATTACATATAATATAATATATAATAAAACTTAATAGACATAAATTTAAAAATTAATTATTTATAGCTTAATAGATTTTAATAATTTTATTTTTTTATTTTCTTTAATAAAGAAATTTATAATAAAAAATAACCATGAAAAACCATTAAACATATTTAAAATATTGAATGCTATTACGTTTTTCCATAGAAAAACTGTTTTAGCTAGTTCAATATTTGAGATTAATATCATAATAGTTATCATTCCAATTACAGCAGATACACTTCCTTTTCTAAATTTACTTGAAAACAATGTTACTCTTGTTAAACAAGGGTTAGCTATTCCTAAACCAAACGCATAAATTCCTAAACTAACTGTAAGCCATAATGATGAATATGTTTTTATAAAAATTGAAAATACAGCAAGTATTAAACCAATTACTAATGGTTTTCCTGCAAATTCTATTAAATTGTATAAATCTTTTTTTTTACTTAAATATCCTAAAGTAACATTTCCTAAAATTAATCCTAAAAAAACAGGTATTTGTAAAATAGCGTACGAAATCATTGTTAATTTACATTTACTTACTAAAATTATTGGTGAAAGAGCAATCCATGATATTAAAGGTACATTAGCAAAACCTATTGAAAGTGCTCCACATAAAAATTTTAAATCTTTTAATATAAATTTATAATTTTTAAATAAATTTAAAAAAGAAATATTATTGTTTTGAGTTTTTTTAGGTTCTGGCATAAAACAAAATAATCCTAATAACGCCAAACAAGCTATTAAAGAAAAACCCACAAACATTTTTTGCCACGGAAACATTTTGATTATAATTGTTCCGCCTAATGGTCCTAATAATGGTGCAGCTAAAGCTATATTTGCCATTAAAGCAATTAGTTTAATGCATTTTTTTTCTTCATACGTTTCTTGAATAGTTGTATATCCTACTGTACCAATAAAACATAACCCCATACCTTGCATAAATCTAACAAACATAAATTGTTTAATACTATTAGTAAAAGTTATTAATAAACAACTAAAAATAAAAAAACAAACTCCAAAAAACATAATTGGTCTCCTTCCGTATTTATCTGATAAGGGTCCAAAAAACCATTGTAAACACATTCCTCCAGATAAATATGCTGTTAAAGATGTTGGTATCCAATCGACACTAACGTGAAAATATTTTACAACCTCTAGCATAGCTGGTTGCATCATATCGTTAGTTACATATACTATTAACTCGAATAAAACTAAGCTAACAGGAAACATTATTCTTTTTATTTTTGGTAAACTCAATTATATATCCTTTTAAAGAATAATATAATAACTAATAATAGTTATTAATTATTATGATAATAAATTTTTATTTATTTTATAATAAATAATTTTTTTAGTAATAATAAAATATTATTTTAATAATTAAATTAATTTTAGTAATTATTTAATTCTAATTACAATTAATTTTATATAATATTATAATTAAATTTTTAAAATTGTCAAATGTTTTAAATTATATATAACTATATTTTAGTATTATAATTATTTTTTAAAAATTGTCAAGTGTTTTAACTATATTAAATGTTTATGTAAATTTTTAAAATAAATATATGATATTTAAAATTTTTTATTTTAATATAATATATTAATTTAATATAAATATTGCAATAATATTTTAAATAATTACAATAATTTATAAGTTAATTTAGCAGTTACCTTTAAAATAAAGGAGGAAAGTCTGGACTCCAAAGAGCAGAGTGCCAGGTAATACCTGGGGTTAAATTACGAAAAGTTCAACAGAAAATAAACCTCTTATAAAATATTATAAGTGGGTGAAATAGTGTACTAAAATTACACATCATTATTGGTAACAATTAATGATATGAAAACTCCACTCGGAGCAAAGTTAAATAAAGGTTTTATTGCTCATATTAAACCTGGGTTAACCGCTTGAACTAATAAGTAATTATTAGTCTAGATAAATTACTGCTCATGACAGAATCCAGCTTATTAATTAACTTTTATTTTTAAATTTTACATATCTATATTTAATGCATTTAAAGCGTTATTTTCTATAAAATTACGTCTAGGTTTAACTTTATCTCCCATTAAAATATTAAATAATTTATCAGCGTATACACTGTCTTTTATAAAAACTTGTAACATATTTCTATTATTAGGATTCATAGTGCTTTCCCAAAGTTGATTAGGATTCATTTCACCTAGACCTTTATATCTTTTAATATTAAAATCATTTTTAATTTCTATAAAAAGCCAATTTAATGTTTCTTCAAATGAATATACTTTTTTTTTTTTTTTTTTTCTTATTATTTTAGCATTTTTATTAAAAATTAAATATAATTTATTACTTAAATTAAAAATTTTTTTATATTGATTACTTTTTAAAAATTTTGAATTTATTTTATAATAAATATTATTACCATACATATTTTTACAAAATAATGGTTCATATATTTTTTTATTAATATTTTTAATAATTTTAGTTGTATAATGAATAGAATTTTTTTTAGATATTTTATTTATTTTATTAATTAAAATATTTAACCAATTTTTTATAATTTTATATTTATTAGAGTCATTAAAACTTACAAAAAATGGTTGATTAATTAAATTAATAAGTAAATCATATGGATATTTTTTAATAATATTATTAATTTCTTTTTTAATATTAAAATATTCATATATTAATTTTTTAAAAGTTTTTTTTTTTAAATTTATTTTTTTATTAAATAATTTAGTATTTTCTAATGCAATTTCAATTTTATATTTGTTCATATTTTTTTCATTTTTAATATAATATTTTTTTTTTTTTATTTTTAGTTTATAAAGTGGCGGTTGCGCTATGTATATATGTCCTCTTTTTATAATTTCTGGCATTTTTCTATAAAAAAATGTTAATAATAAAGTTCGAATATGTGAACCATCAATATCTGCATCTGTCATTATAATGATTTTGTTATATTTAATTTTATTAGGGTTATAATATTTTTTATTAATTCCATCGCTAATTCCACATCCAATTGCTGAAATTAATGATGATATTTCTTTTGAATTTATTATTTTATTAAAATTTGCTTTTTCTACATTTAAAATTTTTCCTTTTAATGGTAAAATCGCTTGTGTTTTTCTATCTCTACCTTGCTTAGCTGAACCTCCTGCTGAATCTCCTTCTACTAAATATAATTCAGAAAAAAGGGGATTATTTTCTTGACAATTAGCTAATTTTTTAATTAAATTAAAATTAATAGTTGTTTTTTTTTTTGATATTTCATTTAATTTATTCGAAGTTTCTTTTATTTTATAAAAATTTATTATTTTTTTAACAATTTTTTTTTTATCATTTTTGTTTTTTTTTAAATATTTTTTAAATTTTTTAGTTACTACTAATTTTATGATTTTTTTAGTATTTAAATCAATTAATTTGTTTTTAATTTGAGAAGAAAATTTAGGATTACATAATTTTATTGAAATAACGCAAACTAATCCTATTCTATTATCATCACTTATAAGTTTTTTTTTTTTTTTTTTATGAATTAAAATATTTAAAGATTTTGTTATAGCATATTTTAATCCTGAAAGATGACTCCCTCCGTCAATTTGTTGTATATTATTAGTGAAACAATATATATTTTCACTTATTTCTTCATTCCACTGCATTGCAAGATCAATATTAACATTATTTTTAATTACTGAAATTTCAAAAATTTTTTTATGTATTGGTTTTTTTTTTTTGTTTAAAAATTTAATAAAAGATTTTAATTTTCCACAATGTTTTAAAAAATCATTTTTATTATTATATAAATCTCTTATATAAAAAGAATTTTTTGGATTTAAAAATGTTAATTCATGTAAACGTTTTAATAAAATATAATAATTAAATTTAGTAACATTAATAAATGTATATAAACTGGGCCAAAAACGTATAATTGTTCCATTTTTTTTTGTTTTTTTAATTATTTTTAATTTATGTTTTGGTTTTCCATTTTTATAAATTTGTTTATAAATTTTTTTATTTCTATAAATTTTTAATTTTAATTTTTCAGATAATGCATTAACAACTGAAATACCCACTCCATTTAATCCTCCAGTTTTTTTTTTATTATTAAATTTACTACCAGTATGTAAAATAGTCATTAATATTTCAGCAATCGAAATTTTTTTTTTTTTATGAATATTTGTTGGTATGCCTTTTCCGTTATCTTGTATTGAAATAGAATTATCATTATGTATAGTAACTATAATTTTATCACATTTATTTATAATAATTTCGTCTACGGAATTATCTATAATTTCAAAAACCATATGGTGTAATCCATTACCATTTTCAACTTCTCCTATATACATACCTGGACATTTACGTACTACTTCTAATCCTTTTAAAATTTTAATATTTGTATAATTATAATTATTTAACATTTTATTATTCTTATAATAATTAATATTTATTTAAATTTATTTTATGTTAAATAAAATAAATAAATAAATTAAATATTTTTTAAAATTTAGCGGGAGCTGGAATTGAACCAACGTCCTTCGGGTTATGAGCCCGACGAGCTGCCAACTGCTCTATCCCGCTAATATTTTATTGTAATTTATTATATATTATTTACAATATCATTTGTATTTAAAATATAAAATATTTTTATAATATAATTTTAAATTTTTTTTTTTTTTTTCATTACTGGAAATAGTATTACATCTTTAATTGTATTACTATTAGTTAATATCATTATTATACGATCTATACCTAACCCCAAACCAGCAGTTGGTGGCAAACCATACTCTAGTGCTTTAATATAATCTTTATCACTAAATATTATTGAATTACTATTATTTAAATTTTTCATTTGTTCTTTAAATCTTTTATTTTGATCATTTACATTATTTAATTCTGAAAATCCATTGCAAATTTCTAATCCTCCAATAAATAATTCAAATCTATCAGCTAAACTTGGATTTTTAGAATTTCTTTTAGATAAAGGAGAAACTTCAATAGGATATTCAGTAATAAATGTGGGTTGTATTAATTTAGGAATAATTATTATTTCAAATATCTTATTAATAAAATTGCCAATTTTATAATATTTTTTTGTTTTTATATTAATAGATTTCAAAAATTTTTTTAAATAAAAAATATTATAAATATATTTTATATTAATATAATAATAATATTTTTTAATTGAATTATACATTGTTATTTTTTTAAAAGGTTTGTTAAAATTGAATAAATAATTTTTATATAAAATTTTTTTTTTATATATAACATTTTTAATTATATTTTTAATTAAAGATTCAATAAATTTAATTAAAATTTTATAGTTTGAATATGCCATATAAACTTCCATCATTGTAAATTCGGGATTATGTCTAGAAGATATTCCTTCATTTCTAAAATTTTTATTTATTTCATAAACTCTTTCAAAACCTCCTATTACTAATCTTTTAAGATATAACTCTGGTGAAATACGTAAATACATTTTAATATTTAAAGAATTATGATAAGTTATAAATGGTTTAGCTGAAGCTCCTCCTGGAATAGTTTGTATCATTGGAGTCTCAACTTCTATAAATTTATTTATATTCATATAATTACGTATATAAAATATAATTTTAGATCGAATTTTAAAAATATTATTTGATTTATTATTAATTATTAAATCTAAGTAACGTTGACGATATCTTATTTCGTAATCTAAAATTTTATTAAATTTTTCTGGTAAAACTTTTTTTGTTTTTTTTAAAATATATAATTCGGAACATAAAATAGAAACTTCACCGGTTTTTGTTTTAAATAATAATCCTTTTGCACCTAAAATATCCCCTAAATTCCATTTTTTAAATTTTTTTTCATATATTGAATTTGATAATTTATTTTTAGTTATATATAATTGAATATAACCTCCCATATCTTTTAATTTTACGAATGCAATTGATCCAATTATTCTTTTGTTTATCATTCTTCCTGCTACACTTACATTTTTTTTTTTTTTTTTAATAATGTTATAATTATTATGAATTTGATTAGATATATTAATTCTTTTAAAAAAAAATTCTTTTTTTTTGTTTATTTGTTTTTTTTTAATATAAAATTTTTTAATTTTATAATTAATATTTAAATAATTTTTTTTATTAATCATTATTTATTTTAGTTTTTAAGTTATTTTTAATAAGTAAATCTAAATTACCGTTTAATATATATTTTATATCATTTATTTTTAAATTTGTTCTAATATCTTTAATAATAGAGTTATCTAAAATATATGATCTTACTTGATTACTCCAAGAAATATTTGATTTATTATCATTAATTTTTTTTTTTTTTTTTTTTTTTTAATATTTTCTATATTTAATAATTTTATATTTAATTGTTTAATTGCAGATAATTTATTAATATATTGTGAACGATTATTTTGACATTTCACAGTAATATTAGTTGGTAAATGTGTAATTCTTACTGCAGATTCAGTTTTATTTATGTGTTGCCCCCCTGAACCTGAAGCTTTATATAAATCTATACGTAAATCAGAAGTTTTAATACTACTACTACTACTACTACTACTACTACTACTACTACTACTACTACTACTACTACTACTACTACTACTACTACTATCAGGATATACAAATATGGAACTAAATGATGTATGTCTTTTTGTTTTATTTTTTAAAAAATTTTTTCTAACTAATCTATGAATTCCTGTTTCAGTTTTTAACCAACCATAAGCATAATTACCAATAATTTTAATAGTAATTGATTTAATACCAATATTACTTTTTTTTTTTTCTATGAATTGGATTTTAAAATTTTTTTTTTCAGCCCATTTTAAATACATTTTGAGTAAAATACTACACCAATTTTGCGATTCTATTCCTCCTGAACCTGATTTAATATTTAAATAGCAATTTAATTTATCTTTTTTTTCTGAAAATATATATTTGTCTTCTAAATATTTAATTATTTTTTTTAATTTTTTTAAATTTTTTATAATATAATTTAATGTTTCTTTATCTTTAGTTTGTTTAAATATTTCTAATAATTCAATATTATCATATATATTTTT
Organism: Candidatus Psyllophila symbiotica; assembly: GCF_029910555.1. Taxonomy (NCBI): domain Bacteria; kingdom Pseudomonadati; phylum Pseudomonadota; class Gammaproteobacteria; order Enterobacterales; family Enterobacteriaceae; genus Candidatus Psyllophila; species Candidatus Psyllophila symbiotica. The sequence goes on along the minus strand of NZ_CP092142.1, from coordinate 45,254 downwards.
TTGAAAAAAAAATATTTTCCTTAAATTTTTTTTAATTAAATAATCTTTTTCTTTAAATTTTAATAATAAATTATAATTATTTAATAATATAGAATTTTTAAATTTATTATTTATATTTATAATTTTTTTTTTTTTCTTTTTATAATTTATTTTTTTTTTAATATAAATAAAATTTTTTAAAATTTTTTGAATTTTATAATTTAATAAATTATTTTTATTCATATAGTTTTAAAATTAATATTTTATAAAATATTATGTTAAATATAATTTATTTAAAATAATTATTAATACTTGTTTTTAATTAATATTTTATTTAAAATATTTTTAATTTATTTAAATAAAAGAATATAATTATTTAATTTATATTTAAAAAATATAATAATTGTAATTATTTTAAAAGGAATTAAAATATGAAAAATATTGGTATATTAACTAGTGGTGGTGATTCACCTGGTATGAATTCTGCTATTAATGGTATATTAAATGTTGCTTATTTAAATAACTTTGTTGTTTATGGAATTTATAATGGTTATAAAGGTTTATTCGAAAATAATATTAAAAAAATATTTAATAATAATTTATTTAATTTTAATAACTTAGGTGGTACATATTTAGGTTCTTCAAGATTTGAAAAATTTAAAAAAAAAACCATAAGACTTAAAGCAATTAATAATCTTAAAAAGAATAATATTAATTCATTAATAATTATAGGTGGTAATGGTTCTTATATTGGCTCTAAATATTTAGTGCAAGAAGGTATTTCTTGTATAAATTTACCAGGTACAATTGATAATGATGTAGTATGTACTGATTATAGCATTGGTTATTTTACTGCTTTAGAAACAATAGTTGAATCAATAGATCGTATTCGAGATACTGCATTTTCACATCAAAGTATATTCATAATTGAAGTAATGGGTAGAAAATGCGGAGATTTAACTATTGCTAGTGCTATTGCTGGAAAATGTGAATTTTTAATTATACCCGGAATAAAATTTAATATTGATAATTTAATAAATGAAATAAAAAACAAAATCTCTAAAGGTATAAATAATGCGATTATAATTATCACTGAAAATATTTGTAATATTAAAAAATTTTCTGAATATATTAAAAAAAAAATTAATAAAGAAATACGAACTATAATTTTAGGTCATGTTCAAAGAGGAGGCAAGCCTATATCATATGATCGTATTTTAGGTTATCGTATGGGAACATATGCAATTAATTTGTTAATAAAAGGACATAAAAACGTATGTGTTGGTATTAAAAATAATAAATTTATATATAATGATATTTTAAAATTAATTTAAAATGTTTATTTTTAGTAATATTTTTTATTTAATTAATAATATTATGTTTTTATAAAATAATTTATAAATAAGATAATTATGAAAATAATAACTAGATTTGCACCAAGTCCAACAGGATATTTACATATTGGAGGAGCTCGTACAGCATTATATTCGTGGCTTTTTAGTCGTAGTAATAAAGGAATTTTTATATTAAGAATAGAAGATACTGATATTAATCGTTCTAATATTAAATCAGTTAATTCTATTATAGAAGGGTTAAAGTGGTTAAAGATTAATTGGGATAAAGGACCCTTTTTTCAAACTAATAATCTTTATAGATATAATAAAATTATAAATTTAATGTTAAATAATGGTAATGCATATAAATGTTATTGTTCAAAAAATCGCTTAAATTTATTGCGTAATTATCAAATTAAAAATAACATAAAACCTCGTTATGATAAATTTTGTATTAATTTTAAAAACAAAAATGAAAATAAAAAATATGTAATACGGTTTTTAAATCCTGAAAATGGTTATGTTATTTTTAATGATAAAATAAGAGGATTAATTAAAACAAATAACAATGAGTTAGATGATTTCATAATTTGTAGAGAAAATGGTATACCTACTTATAATTTTAGTTCAGTTATAGATGATTTAGATATGAATATTACACATATTATTAGAGGTTCAGAACATATTAATAATACCCCTAAACAAATTAATATTTTTAAAAGTTTAGGTTGTAAAATACCTAAATATGCTCATGTTTCTATAATTTTAGGAGATGATGGCAAAAAACTTTCTAAAAGATATTTTTCTAATAATATTAATGATTATAAATATAAAGGATATATACCTGAAGCTTTAATTAATTATATATTAAAATTAGGTTGGTCTTATAAAAATAAAGAAATATTTACAATTTCAGAAATGAAAAAATATTTTAATTTTAAAAATTTTGTTAAATCTTCTAGTATTTTTGATATTAAAAAATTAAATTGGATTAATCAATATTATCTTAACAATATGTCTATTAAAAAAATAAAATCTAATATTTTACCGTATATTAAAGAAAATAAATTAAATATTAGTAAAAAACCTAAAATTGAAAATGTTATTAAATTATTTAATAAACGTTGCAAAAATTTAGTTGAAATGTCTAAATTTTTTAAATATATATATAATATAGATATTATAATAAATTATAAAGTTATTAAATATATTTTAAAATTTAAAAATATTTTTAAAATATTAATAATTATTTATAATAAATTTAATAAAATTAAATTTTGGACATATAAAAATATTAATAATATAATTTTTGAAATTAAGAATGAATTTAATTTAAATATGTATAATGTATGTATGCCTTTACGTATTATTATTACAGGTAAAAAAAATACTCCAAATATAAATAATATTATTTATATAATAAAAAAAAAAAAAACTTTATATCGTATAAATAATTTAATTAATATATTATTTAATTTTAAATATTTTGATTAGTTTTAAAAAACAAATTATGATTTAAGATTTCTTTTTTATTGGCATATATTGTGTTGGTTAAATTTAATATTTTTTTATTTTTATATTTTTCTTCATTAAATTTTGTTTCTTTTTTTGGTTTTAAAATTTGTTGACCTCCAGTCATAAATAAATATACTTTTGTTAATAATTTAGCATCAACTAAAGCACTATGTAAAACACGTTTACTTTTATTAATTTCAAAACGTTTGCATAATGAATTTAAACTATTTTTTTTCCTAGGAAAAAGTTTTCGAGCTATAGATAAAGTATCAATTATATTACATAAATTTTCAATTTTTGGAAAGTTTTTATTAATTAAAGAAAATTCATAATTTATAAAATTTACATCAAACATTGCATTATGTGCTATTAAATCGGCATCTTTAATTAATTTTAAAAAATCATTTGAAATTTCTTTAAAATTTTTTTTATTTTTTAAAAATTCGTTATTAATTCCATGTATTTTAAATGCTTCAGTATCAATTAATCTATTTGGATTAAGGTATGTATGAAAAATTTTTCCTGTAAATTTACGATTTATTAATTCTATAGCTCCAATTTCTATAATTCGATGTCCTATATATGGCAAACCAAATTTATTTAAACCAGTTGTTTCAGTATCAAAAACTATTTGTCTTTGTTTTTTCATAATTTTATAATATGTTTTTTAATAAATTTAAAATATATATTTTAAAATATTTATTTAATAAAATATAAATATAATATAATAACAATTATATATAATTATATATAAAATAATTTTAAATTATTATATTTATTTATAAATTTTAATTATTTTTTTTAAATTTATTTTGTTTTAATGTAATTATTCTATTAAAAATTAAATTGTTTTTATAATTATAATTATTTAAATAGAAATATCCAATACGTTCAAATTGATATGTTTTTTTATTTTGAGAATAAAATAAACTAGGTTCAATATAGCTATTTTTAATAATTAAAGAAAACGGATTTATTATTGTAATTAAATTTTTATATTTTAAAGGATTTGGAGTTTTAAATAAATTATTATATAAATATATAAATACTAATATAGAATGTTTTTTTGAAACCCAATGAATAATATTTTTTAATTTATAATTATTTTTTTTTTGATTTGTAATATTTAAATAATAATTACAATATATTGTTTTTATAATACCACAAATATTTTTATTTATTTTTTTAGCTTTAATTATATAAGAATTTCTTAATTTTATTTTTTTTCCTAAAATTAAACGTTTATATTTTTTGTCGAATTTTTCTTTAAAATCATATTTGTCAATATAAATTTTACGACTAAATGGAACAATACGAAAACCTAGTTTTTTTTTTTTAGGATGAAGTTGTATTAATATCATTTCAGTTTGTATACCCATATTTTTAATAATAATTGTTAATGGATTTAATACTCCCATAACTCGTAAAGCATTTATATTTAAATCATTACGCACATAAGATTCTAACATCATAATATCAATTATGTTTTCTTTTTTACTTATTCCTATATTTTTGCAAAAAGATAAAATTGATTTGGCGGTATACCCCTTTTTTTTATATGCTGATAATGTTGGCATTCTTGGGTCATTCCATCCATTTACAATTTTGTTATTAACTAAAAAATTTAATTTTTTTTTAGATAATATTGAAAATGTTAAATTTAATTTTGAAAATTCATATTGACAAGGATTAAATGATATCGTTAAATTTTTTAATATCCAGTTATATAAAATTCGATTTTTTGTAAATTCTAATGTACATAATGAATGTGATATTTTTTCTATTGCATCAGATATACAATGTGAAAAATCATAAGTTGGATAAATACACCATTTTTTAATTGTTCGATAATGTGAAATATATTTAATTCTATATAAAATTGGATCTCTCATTATGATATTAGGTGAATACATATTAATTTTAGCACGTAAACACATAGTTCCTTCTGAAAAATACCCTTTTTTCATTTTTTTAAATATATTTAAATTTTTAATAACACTTTTATTTCTATAAGGACTGTTTTTTCCTAGATTAGTTAAATTTCCTTTATATTTTTTTATTTTTTTTTTAGATAATTTTTCAACATAAGCTAACTTTTTAATAATTAGTTCAATTGCATAATCATAAATTTGATTAAAATAGTTTGAAGTATAATAAATATTATTTACATTTATTCCTAACCATTTTATGTTTTGTTTAATAGATTTAATATATTTAATATTTTCATAAACTGGGTTAGTATCATCAAAACGTAAATTAAATATACCATTATAATGTTTAGATATATAATAATTTAAAAATAAAGATTTAACATGTCCTATATGTAAATAACCATTAGGTTCTGGAGGAAATCTTGTTTTAATTTTTTTATATTTTTTATAAAATAAATCTTTTTTAATAATATTAATTATAAAATTTTTTTTAAATATGTTTTTGTCCATTATTTTTTAATTTTCCCTTTAAATATATTTAAAGTAATTTATTTTAATAATTTAATTTAAAATCACTTGACATATATTTTAAAATAATTTAATTTAATAATTATATTTAAAATTACTTAATTTATATTTTAAAGTTATATGAAAAAAAAAAATAAATGGTTAAATAGAAATTTTAAAGATAAATATGTTTATTATGCTAAAAAAAAAAATTAAGATCTCGTGCATGGTTTAAACTTGATGAAATACAAAAAAATTATAAAATATTTAAAAAAAATACTATTGTTGTAGATTTAGGAGCTGCTCCTGGTAGTTGGTCAAAATATGCTAAAAGTAAAATAGGTAAAAATGGTATTGTTATTGCTTATGATATTAAAAAAATAAATCCTATTGAAAATGTTAAATTTTTTAAAGAAAATGTTTTAAATAAAAATTTTATTAGAAAAATAACTGATTATATTGGTTATAATAAAGTTGATGTTATTATGTCAGATCTTTCTCCAAATATAAGTGGAATTTCAATTATTGATATGCCTAAAGCAACAAAATTATTTAAATTAGTTATTAAAATTTGTGAAAATATATTAAAATTTAAAGGAATATGTATTATGAAAATATTTTATAATAGTGATTATAATTATTATATTAAATATATTTCTTTAATATTTAATAAAGTTAAAATTTTTAAACCTAATTCTTCATATTCAAATTCTAAAGAAGTATATATAATAGCTTTTAAATTTTTAAAAAAAATTTTAAAATAAAAGGATTAAAATGAATAAAATAATTAAAAAAATAATTTTGTATTTATTAATGTTTTTTTCTGTTTTTTTTTTTTTACAAAATTCTATTTATAAAACATATAATAATAATTCTATTGAATATTCTAAATTTATTTCAGATTTAACAAAAAATAAAATAAAAGAAGTTAAAATTAGCGACAAAAAAATTAATGTTATTAAAAAAAATGATGATACATATAATACTTATATTCCTATAAATGATCCTAAATTATTAGATACATTATTAATTAAAAATGTTAAAATTATAGGAAATGAAAGTAATACTCACAATGTACTTTTGACTATTTTTATATCTTGGGTGCCTGTATTATTATTAATTGGAATTTGGTTATTTTTTGTAAAACAAATTCAAAATAGTGGTAAAAATTTAATATCTTTTATTAAAAATAAAGCTAAATTATTAAAACCCAATCAAATTAAAATAACTTTTAAAGATGTTGCAGGTTATGAAGAAGTAAAAGAAGAATTAAGAGAAATTGTTGATTATTTTAAAAATCCAGAAGATTTTAAAAAAATAGGTAGTAAAATACCAAAAGGGGTATTAATGATTGGTCCTCCTGGTACTGGTAAAACATTATTCGCCAAAGCTATCGCTGGTGAATCAAAAGTATCGTTTTTTTCTGTTTCAGGATCAGATTTTGTTGAAATGTTTGTTGGTGTAGGTGCTTCTCGTGTTAGAAACATGTTTATTCAAGCTAAAAAAATTACACCTTGCATTATTTTTATTGATGAACTTGATGCTGTTGGTAGACAAAGAGGGTATGGTGTTAATGGAAATAACGATGAAAGAGAACAAACTTTAAATCAAATTTTAGTTGAAATGGATGGTTTTGAAGAAAATCCTGGTATTATTATAATAGCCGCAACAAATAGACCTGATATATTAGATAAAGCTTTATTAAGACCAGGTAGATTTGACAGAAAAGTGTATTTTGGATTACCTAATATAAAAGAACGAGAAGAAATTTTAAAAGTTCATATTAAAAATATAATATCAAAAGATATTAATTTATCTTTAATAGCTAGAGGAACACCAGGATTTTCGGGAGCTGATTTATCAAATTTAATAAATGAAGCTTCATTATTAGCTGTTCGAATTAATAAAAAAAAAGTAACAATGTTTGAGCTAGAAAAAGCAAGAGATAAAATTATATTAGGTGTTGAAAAAAAATCTTTAATATTATCAAATAAACAAAAAGAATTAATAGCATTTCACGAATCTGGTCATACTATTATAGGTAGTTTAATGTCAAATCATGATCCTATATATAAAGTTAGTATTATTCCAAGAGGTTATGCTTTAGGCATTACTTATTTTTTACCCAAAACTGATATTTTAAATGAAAATTTAAAAAGATTAGAAAATAAAATTTCTACTTTATATGGTGGTCGTATTGCTGAAGAAATAATATATGGTAAACATAATATATCAACTGGATCATATAATGATATTAAAAATGCAACTTTAATTGCGCGTGATATGGTTATTAAATGGGGTTTTTCAAATAAATTAGGTCCTATTTTATATAATAATAATAAAATTTTTATAGAAAATAAAAATAAAATAAATTATATTTCAGATGCTACATTATATATGATTGATCAAGAAATTAAAATGATAATAGAAAGTAATTATATTAAAACTAAAAATTTATTAATTAAAAATATAGATATTTTATATTCTATGAAAGAATCTTTAATTAAATATGAAACATTAAATTATAAACAAATTAAAAAAATAATGTGTAGGAAAAATATTTGTTAAAAATAAATATATTAAATATTTAAAAATAAATTTCGTTAGGATCAGTAAAATATTTTACTGATTCTAATTTAAAATATAATATTTTATAATATTTTTTGTAATTTTAAATTTTATTTTTTAAAATTAAGTAGTAATATTTTTATAAATAATATATTTTAAATATTTTAATTTTTTATATTGAATTATTTTATTTATATTTGATTATTTTTATTAATTTAGTTTTGTTTATTTTAAAGTTAAGTTTTATTGCATTTATATTTTTAATATTTTTAATATTTTAAATATAATTAAATTAAATAAATTTTAAATATTATTGTATTTAAATAAAAATAAATATTTATATTTTTATAATATATTTAATATTATTATTAAGTAAAATTTATATAATTAATATTTTAATTTGATTAAATTTAAATATTTTTATTATATATAAATCTAAATAAATAATATTTTATATTTATGTATTATATTTTATTTTTTTAAAAATAAATATATTATTTTAAAATAAATAATTTAATAAATATTTATGCGTCTGTAACTCAGTTGGTTAGAGTATCATTTTGACACAATGAAAGCCGGTGGTTCAATTCCATCCAGACGCATTAATAAATATATTTTTTTAAAAATTTATTTATTAAAATATTAAAATTTATAAAAATATTTTTTTAAAAATTTAGTTAAAATTAATATTTTATAAATAATTATAATTAAATTTAATAAATTAAAATGTTTATTAAAAAAAATAAAAAATTTATTATTAAAAAAAAAAAAGGTCAAAATTTTTTAAATAATTTATATATTATTCAAAAAATAATAAAATTAATTAAAATTAAAAATAATGATATATTAGTAGAAATTGGTTCTGGATTTGGTATAATTACTAAATTAATAATTTTAAATGTATATAAAATTATTTTAATAGAAATTGATATAGAATTAATTTTTTTTTTAAAAAATTTTTTACAATTTAAAAAAAAAAAAATTTTAATTTATAAAAAAAATATTTTAAAAATTAATTTATCAAATATTGCTAAAAAAGAAAAAAAACTATTAATTTTTTTTGGCAACATACCATATAATATATCAACAGATTTAATTTTTTATATTATAAAATATTTATATTATATAAAATATATATATATAGTATTACAAGAAGAATTTTCTAATAAAATTATATATATTGTTAATAAAAAAAAAAAAGGACGTTTAAATATTATTATTAAATATTATTTAAATATTCAACCTTTATTTAAAATATCTAAAAACGCTTTTATCCCTAAACCAAAAATAGAATCTATTTTTTTGATTTTAAAACCATGTAAAAAAAAATATTTTGTTAATAATATTAATAATTTAAAATTAATAGTAAAAGAATCTTTTAAACAATGTAGAAAAAAAATTAAAAATAATTTAAAAAATATATTTACAATAAAACAATTAGAATTAATTCAAATAAATCCTAATTATAGAGCTGAAAATATTTTATTATCTGAATTTTGTATAATGTCTAATTTAATTACAATTAATAATTTTTATAAAAATAAATATTTCAAAATATAATTTTGAATATTATTATAATAAAATATAAATAGTTTATGAAAATATATAATTATTTAGTAATAAATGGTTTTTTAAATATTAAAAAAAAAATATTAATAAATGGTTGGGTAAAAACTAAAAGAAAATCTAAAAATGGTTTATTATTTATTTCAATATATGACGGTTCATGTTTAAAAACATGTCAAATAGTTATATATAAAACACTTAAAAATTATAATGAAATTTTAAATTTAACAACTGGATGTTCTGTTGAAATTATTGGGTTATTAGTGTTTTCTTTAGGAAAAAAGCAAAATTATGAAATTAAAGCTGTTGAAGTAAATATTATTGGATGGGTTAAAAGACCAGATATATACCCTATATCATCAAAATATCATAGTAAAGAATATTTAAGAGAAATACCACATTTACGTCCTAGAACTAATTTAATTAGTGCAGTTACAAGAATAAGACATACAGTAGCACAAGCTATTCATAAATTTTTAAATATGAATGGGTTTTTTTGGATTTCAACTCCTTTAATTACATGTGTTGACTCTGAAGGGTTTAGTAAAATGTTTAAAGTTTCAACTTTTAATTTTAAAAAAATTCCATATAATATTAATAATATTAATTTTAAGAAAGATTTTTTTGGTAAAGAAACATTTTTAACAGTTTCCGGGCAATTAACAGGTGAGGCTTATGCATGTTCTTTATCTAAAATTTATACTTTTGGTCCAATATTTAGAGCAGAAAATTCTAATACAAGTAGACATTTATCAGAATTTTGGATGATTGAACCTGAAATTGCTTTTGGTACATTAGAAGATATAATTAATCTTTCAGAAAATATGTTAAAATATATATTTAAAATAGTTTTAAATAAAAGATTAGATGATTTATTTTTTATAAATAAAAAAAAAAATATAAATTATTTAATTAAATTTTTGTATTATAAATTTGAACAAATTAGTTATACTGAAGCAATTAAAATTTTACTTAAATCAAATAAAGAATTTAAAATTCCAGTAAAATGGGGTTCAGATATATCTTCTGAGCATGAACATTATTTGTGTGAAAATTATTTTAAAGGACCTGTTGTTATTAAAAAATATCCTAAAAATATTAAACCATTTTATATGAAAATAAATAAAAATTATAAAACTGTATCTAATATGGATATAATAGTTCCAGGTGTTGGTGAAATAATTGGTGGTTCTCAAAGAGAAGATATATTAAGTATTTTAGATAAAAGAATAAATGAAGTTAAATTAAATAAAAAAAAATATTGGTGGTATAGAGATATTCGTAAATATGGTACTATTCCTCATTCTGGTTTTGGATTGGGTTTTGAACGTATTTTAAATTATATAACTGGATTAAAAAATATTCGTGATGTTATACCTTATCCTAGATCTTCAAATATTATAGAATTTTAATTATTTAGAAATTATTAATATATTTATAAAATTACTTTATATTTAATAAATTAATTTTATATTATTTAATTTATAATTAATCAATAAATAATTTTCCATTTAAATGATCTATTTCATGTTGAATACATACTGATTTAATATTTCTGGTTTTAAATACAAAATAATTTCCATTTGTATTTAAAGCTGAAATTTTAATATAAGAATAACGTTTTAAAATTTTAAATATACCAGGAATAGATAAACACCCTTCTTTTATGAAAATTTCCCCCTCTTTATTTAAAATTTTAGGATTAATAAATATTAATTTTTTATTTTTTTTTTTAGATATATCAATTATAAATATTCTTTTATTTATACCAATTTGATTTGCTGCTAAACCTATACCATTTTTTTTATACATGATTTTAAACATATTATATATAATATTTTTAATTTTAAAATTTATTTTATTTATTTGAGTTGATTTTTTTCTTAATAATTTATTAGGATAATAAATTAGTTTTAATAATAACATTTTTAAAATTAACTTTAAATTTTTAATAAATATTTATTATATTTAATAAATTTTAAATTATTAATTTAAAATTTTATTTTATTATTTTGATAATACATATAAATAATAATATCTTCTATAGTTAATACAGTCATATTATATTTTTTAGCAAAATTTATTATTTCAATTATTTTAGACATACTTCCGTTTTTATTAGTTAATTCACAAATCACTCCAATTTTTTTAAAATTTGCAAGAGATAATAAATCAATTGCAGCTTCTGTATGTCCTTTACGTATTAATAATCCTCCAGGTTGAGCGCATAATGGGAATACATGACCTGGTTTATTTAAATCAATATTTTTGATGTTATTAGAAGCAATAGTATGTATTGTTTTAACACGATCGTTTGCTGAAACACCTGTAGTTACATTTTTTTTTGATTCTACACTTATAGTAAATGGTGTTTGAAATTTACTTGAATTATTATTAACCATTAATGGTAATGATAAATATTTTCTAAATTTTTCAGTAATACAAACACATACAATACCACTACCATAATTTATTGTTAAAGCCATTTGTTCAGTAGTAATATTTTCAGCACTAAAAATAATATCGCCTTCGTTTTCTCTGTTTTTATCATCTAATAATATTACACCCCTTTTTCTTTTTAATGCTTTTATAGCATTTTTAACGCGTTCAATCGGTGATCCAAATTTTATTAATATTTTTTTAATAATAACACCTCATTATGTTATTTAAAATATATTAAATAAATATATTATATTTTAAAATTAATATAGATTTTAAATTATTTAATAAATTGTATATATTATTATATATATATAAATTAAATAAAGATAAAATTATAATTTTAAAAATTATTTATAAATATTGTTTAATAAATTTATTATTTTCCTATACAAAATTTTGAAAAAATTTCATTTATAATATTTTTTTTAAATTTTTTACCAGTTATTTTATTTAATTCATTATTTGCTAATTTTAAATCTTCTGCTAGTAATTCTTTGTAAAAAACATTTTTTAATTTTATTTTGGATTTTAATAAATAATATTTTGCTTTTTTTAATAATTCTAAATGTCTTAAACGAGATAAAAATATTCCTTCTGTAAAATTATTATTTAAACTTATTTTTTTTTTTAAATATTTTTTTAACAAATCAATACCATTTAATTTAAGTAAAGATAAACAAATTAATGTATAATTTTTTAAAAAAAATATTCCAGGTAATTCTTTGGTTAAATCAATTTTATTTCTTATAACTGTAATTAATAAATTATGTGGAATTTTTTTAATAAAGTTATATTTTAAATTTAAAAAAGATTTTTTTTTTTTTGAATTTGTTAAAAATAGTAAATGATTTGCTTTTTTTATTTCATTTATTGTTTTTTTAATTCCAATTTTTTCTATTTTATTTTTAGTTTTACGTAATCCTGCAGTGTCAATAATGTTTAATTGAATATTATCAAATTGAATATATTTACTTAATATATCTCTAGTAGTACCTGATAATTTATTAATTATAGAAATTTCTTCATTACTTAAAATATTAATTAAACTTGATTTTCCTACGTTAGGTAAACCTAATATTATTACATTTATAGCTTCTTTAATAGTATTACTTGTATTTGTTTTGTTTAAAATACTATTAATAATATTAATAATATTATTTAAATATTTTTTAATTTTCTCTTTTTTAAATATATTATTATTATTATTATTATTATTATTATTTTCTGAAAAATTTATTTGCATTTCTAAATTTATTCTTAAATTATTAATTAATTTAATAAGATTATTAATTTTTATTGAAAAATTTCCTTTAAATGAAGATATTGCCAATTTTGTTGATAATATAGAATTAGCATTAATTAAATCTGAAATAGCTTCGGCTTGTATTAAATCAATTTTATTGTTTATAAACGCACGTTTTAAAAATTCTCCAGGTTTTGCTATTCTTATTTTATTTTTTTTTAAAATATTTTCAATTAATAAATTAATATTAATAAACCCTCCATGACCATGTAATTCTAAAACATCTTCTCCGGTAAAAGAATTAGGTTTAGGAAACCATAAAGCAATTCCTTTATCTAATATATTATTATTATAATCATAAAATGGTAAATAATTAGCATAACGTGGTTTTGGTATTTTTTTTAAAACAGAATAAGCTACTTTTTTAGCGTTTAACCCTGAAATTCTAATAATCCCAATACCACCTCTTCCTATTGGAGTTGCCTGAGCTATAATTGTGTCTTTATTATTCATATTTTAATTTTAAAATTAATTTATAAATATTTAAATTTTATAAATTTTTTTTTGTTGAAAAATAATAAAAATATTATTTACTATATAATAAATAATTAAACCAGAAGGGAACCAAAAGAAAAAAATGCTGTAAATAATAGGTATAAAATTTATAATTTTTATATTTGGTGTATTATTTATATTTATGGGTGATATTTTTTGTATATAATATATTGTTATACTTAATAATATTGGTAAAATATAATAAGGATCTTTATCAGAAAGATCATGTATCCAAAAAATAAATTTTGAATGTCTTAATTCAATAGATTCTATTAATATATTGTATAATGATAAAAATATCGGAGTTTGTATTAAAATAGGTATTAAACCTAATAAAGGATTAACTTTTTCAATTTTATATAATTTTAATATTTCTTCATTTAATTTTTCTTTATTATGTTTATTAATTTCTTTTATTTTTTTAATTTTAGGTTGTAATAAAATTATTTTTTTTAAATAAATATATTGAAATTTTGATATTGGATACATAATAAAACGTAAAAACAATGTTATTAATATTATTGAAAATCCCCAATTTCCAAAGAAAAAATGTATAAATTTTAGTATTTTAAATAAGGGTTTTGATATGAACCATAAAAATCCATAATCTATTGTTGAACTTAAATATGGTGATAATTTTTCCATATCACTTTGTAATTTAGGGCCAATCCATAAAGATATTTTAAAATTATGACTTTGAAATGGTTTGATAATTATTGGATTTGATTGAAATCCAATTGTACAAATATTGTTATTGGTTTTTTCTGAATAAAAAATGTTATTTGTTTTACTAATTGGAATTATTGCTGTTGTAAAATATTTTTGTAACATTGCAATCCAACCACTTTTAGTAGTTATATTTAAATTAATATTATCTTTAAAAGATATTTTTTTATATTTTTCAATATTTGATGAATATGCTATACCTCTAAAATTTTTGTTAATATCATTATTTTTTTTATTATTTATAGGTAGATTTATTGTTTGTTTAATTTGCCCGAATGAACTTAATTTAATTGGTGTTATATTATTATTAATAAAAGTATTAATTATTTTAATTACATAACTTTTATTTTTTAATATTAAAGTTTTAATAAAAATATTATTATTATCATCTTTGTAATACATAGGTATTGAAATATAATTTTTATTATTATTTATTGAATAATAATTTTTTTCTACTCTAAATTTAGGTAATATTATTTTATTTGTATTATTAAATAAATACTCTTTTTTAATTAAATTATTATTTATTTGATAAATAAAAGAATTTGTTGTTTTTAAAAGTTCAATTGGTTTAAGTGAACTTAAATTATTTTTATATTTGAGTAATTTAGCTTCTTCTATAATACCGCCATTAGTATTAATAATTAAATATAGTAAATCAGTTTTAATTTTTATTTTTTTATACTTTTTGGTTTTGTTTTTAATAATTTCGTTATAGTTTAAATTAATAGTATTACTTTTATTATTAATATTTTGATTTTTATTAAAATAATGTTTTGAATTTTTATTACTTTTAAATAATATAAATGTAAATAAAAAACTTAAAAATAAAATTATTAAAAAAAATTTACGTTTTATATTCAAAATTAATTTCTCAATATATATTTAAAATTTTGTAATATTAAAATATTATAAATTTAAATTTTTATAAATAAATCTAATTTTAATAAATTTAATAATATTTAAAATTCCAAATTTTTTCTAAATTAATAGTAAATTTATAATTATTTAATTCATGTAATTTATTTTTAGAAATAATAATATAATCTAATAATGGTAATAAATATTGATTATAACGAAAACTTTCTTTTGCAATACGTTTAAATCTATTTCTATCATGAGAATACTTAATATGTTTTTTGCTAATAATTAAACCTAATCTAGCATATTCTAAATTATTAGTATTTTTAATAACTGTAAAATATTTATTATTATATTTTATTGACTTTTTAAAATTAAATATTAAATTATTTATATTTAATAATTTTATTTTTTTTATATTATAAAAATTTATCATTTTAAATTATTTAAAAGAAATTAATTTTTTTCTACCTTTATTACGTCTTCTTAATAAAATTTTACGTCCATTCTTTTTTGACATTTTTATTCTAAATCCATGTTTTCTGTTTCTTTTTATAATAGATGGTTGAAAGGTATATTTCATTATTTATTTTTAAAAGTAAATTATTTTTTAAAATAATATTAAAATAATATATATTGTATTAATATTAATATTAATATTAATATTTAAAATTAGTTTTTAAAAATATTAAATAAATTATATTTTAAATATTAATTAAAATATATTATATAAAAAGGATTTTAAAATGAACAAAAATAAAAAAATAGTGATAATAGGTGGCGGTATTAGTGGTTTAGAGTTAATTAAGCTTTTAGGAAAAAAAATAGGATATAAAAATATAACACTTATAGATAAAAATTTATTTCATGTTTGGAAACCTATATTACATGAAATTGCATCAGGTTATTTAGACGCAAATATAAATACAATAAATTTTTTAGATCATGCTAAAGATAATAATTATAATTTTAAACTAGGAACTTTAATAAATATTAATAGATATAAAAAATTTATAACATATGAATATTTAAATAATTTAGAAAATAAAAAAAAAAAAATTAAGAAATTAAATTATAATATTCTTATTATTGCTATAGGAAGTATATCTAATGATTTTAATATACCAGGAATTAAAAAAAAATGTTTTTTTTTAGATAATATTAAACACGCAATGTTATTACATAAAAAATTATTTAATATTTTATTAACTTTTAATAATGATAAAATCTATGATATTAAAAATTTAATTAAAATAAATATAGTTATTATAGGTGGTGGTGCTACAGGTATAGAATTATCTGCTGAAATAGTAAATTTAATTAAAGAACTTAAAAAATATGGTTATAATTATTTTGATAATAAAAAAATAAACATTACAATTATTGAAGCTGGATCTAAAATTTTATCATTATTACCTAATAAAATTTCTATTTATGTATATAATATATTAAAAAAAATAAATATTAATATCTTAGTTAATACTTTAGTTACAAATATATATGAACATGGATTAAAAACTAAAACAAATTTTTATATTAATGCTGATTTAATAATTTGGACTGCTGGAATAAAAGTACCTGATTTTATTAAACATATAAAAGGATTAGAAATTAATAGTATTAATCAATTAATAATAAAATCTACTTTACAAACTACTTTAGATAATAATATTTTTGCTATAGGAGATTGTTCATCTTTAAAAATAAATAATAAATTTATTCCAGCATGTGCTCAATCTGCGCATCAAATGGTTAAAATATGTTGTAAAAATATTATATCTATTTTAAATAAAACATCAATGAGTGTTTTTAAGTATATTGATTATGGAACTTTAATATCATTGTCAGAATTTAATACAATAGGATATTTAGTTTTAAATATAATAAATAAAAAAATAATAATTAAAGGTAAATTAGCTCGTTTTTTATATATTACATTATATAAAATGCATCAAATTAAAATACAAGGATATAATAAAACATTTTTATTTTTAATAGTTAATATAATTAATAAATTTATTCGTCCAAAAATTAAAATAAAATAAAATAAATAAATTTTATTAATTGTTTTATTTAAAAATTCTTAAAATTAATAGAAGAACCACAATTACATGTTGTTTTTATATTTGAATTTTTGATAATAAATTTTGCTTCTTCTAAATAATAATAATAAAATAAATAACTTCCATTTAAATATTGAAAACTTATTGGATCAATAACTATTGTAATGTTTTTTTTAATAATACATATATCATTTTTTTTTTTAATATTTGTTAAAATAAAATTGTATTTTATTCCCCCACATCCTCCTCCTTTTATAAAAATTCTTAATTTTTTTTTATGTTTTGTAATTATAGAATTTATTTTATTAATAGCAGTTTTATTTATTTTAAAATTTAAAAATTTATTCATTTTATTATTTTTATTGAAATTGTTAATATTGTATTATTAAATAAAAATTATTAAAATATTAATATTTTTAAAAACTTATTAAATTTGCATCTGGAAGGATTTGAACCTCCGACCGCTCGGTTCGTAGCCAAGTACTCTATCCAACTGAGCTACAGATGCAACTACGGTGAGACGGGGATTCGAACCCCGGATACTTTTATAATGTATACTCCCTTAGCAGAGGAGCGCCTTCAACCTCTTGGCTATCTCACCATAGATATTTTTTTTAAAAAAAAAAATAAAATATAGTAATTTTAAAACTCTACAATATTTTATATTAATATTCTTTTAACATAATTCTATATGTTTATAAAATATACTTAATTATTAATTTTTATTTATATTATATCAATATCAATATCAGTATTAATATTAATTTTATAATTTACTTCTGAAAAATAAAACCCAAATAAACGTAAAAAATCTCTTTTACAATTAAAATAATCTGTTTTTTGTTTTAAATTATATGTATTAACATTTCTCCATATTTTTTTGCATTCTTTTTGTATATCTGTTCTTTTTTCCCATGTATCCATACGTATTCTATTATATTTATCGGTTTCATAATATTTATTATATAAACATGTTGACATTAAACGAAAAATTTGACTTATACAATCTTCATGTAAATTTTTTTTTTTCATTATTTTATAGAGAATTGAAATATATAAATTCATATATGGATTTAAATAAGTACTTTTAGTAATTGTTGGTTTTAAAATTACAACATTAACATTACCGTTTAATTTTCTTAAATTTTTATGGATATTTTTAGCTGAACGATCAAAATCATATTTAGCTAAACCTATTGTTCCATCTCTATATATTGGTGATATTATATCACTACTAATATAAGAATACGCTATTGTTAAAACACCATTTTCTAAAACATTTGATTCTTTTAATGCTGTCATCCATAATTCCCAATCTAAACCACCCATAACTGATAATGTATCTATTATTTCTTTTTTACTAGCAGGTTTTATTGTAGATTTTATTATTTTATTTTTATTTACATTAATGCTTTTATTTTTATATTTTTTATCGATTGGTTTTATTACAGCGTTAATTGTTTTGTTATTAATTGATTTACATGATTTTGAATATATAGAATAAATTACTAGATCGATTTTACCTAATTCTTTTTTAATTAATTTAATTACTTTATTTTTACATTCATTAGAAAAAGCGTCGCAATTTATATTTTTAGAATATAAACCTAAAATTTTTGAAAATTTATTTAAAGCTGCAATATTATACCAACCTTCATTTGAATAATTTTGAAAATAATTTTTTTCACCATGAAATACTCCTATAGTTTTTGCTTCAAAACCAAAAGTAGTTACTATATTTGATGCTAATCCAAAACCAGAAGACGATCCTATTATTAATACTTTTTTAGGTCCTTCTTTTAAAAAGAGATTTCTTTTTTTAACATAATAAATTTGGTTATATACATTGTATTCACATCCTATTGGATGTGAAGTAATACAAAAAGATTTTCTAAATCTAGGTTTTATTATCATATTATTAATTTTATAAATTTAAAAAATTGTTAAAATAAATATTTTAAAATAATTTATTAAATTAAAATATTTTATTTAATTTTATTATAATACAAATTAATATATTTACTAAATTTATTTTATTTTTATATTTAATTAATATTAAATAATCAATAAAAATAATTAAATAATAATTATTTTAAATAGTTGACTTTTTAAAATATATATTTATAATATTTAAAATGGGTGATTAGCTCAGATGGTAGAGCTTCTCCTTTACACGGAGATGGTCGAAGGTTCGATTCCTTCATCACTCAATATTTATATTTATATTTATATTTATATTTATATTTATATTTATATTTATATTTATATTTATATTTATATTTATATTTATAAATTATAAAATTATTAAATTTTAATTAATAATTTGTTTTTATAAATTTAACTTTAAAATAATTTATTTTAAGTGATTAAGGAAATATTTTTAAATGGCAAAAATGAGAGGTCAAGTAAAGTGGTTTAATGAATCAAAAGGTTTTGGATTTATTACACCTTCTGATGGAAGTAAAGATGTTTTTGTTCATTTTTCTGCTATACAAGGTAGTGGCTTTAAAACACTTGCTGAAGGACAAAATATTGAATTTGAAATTCAAGAAGGACAAAAAGGCCCTTCTGCAATTAACGTTACAACATTATAAAATATAATTTTAAATAAAGCCCGTTATTACGGGCTTTATTTTAAATTATATTTTATATTCTTTATATAAAATATGTTTTCTAATTATAGGATCATATTTTTTATATTTTTTTTTTTTTTTTTTTTTATTTTTAGTAATAGTATAAAAATGACCTGTTCCATAAGAGGATAATAATTTTATTTTCTCTCTAATACTTTTAGCCATATATTATTCCTAATATTTTTTATTTTTATTTTTTATTTTTTATTTTTTATTTTATAAAAAAATTTAACCCTTTTTTATTAATCATTTTTAACCCCTTTTTAGATATTTTTAAAATTAAATATTTTTTTTTTATATTATCCCAAAATTTATGATTATGTAAATTTAAGTAAAATTTTTTTTTCGTTGCGTTCATTGAATGAGATCTATTATTTCCTGTCATAGGTTTTTTTTTAGTTATTTGACATACTCTAGACATTTAAAACTCAATAAATAATAAATTATATAGTTAATTTTAATATTTATTAATATAATTTATTAATAAATATTTATTATAATAAAATATTATTTAAAATTATATTTAATAAATTTTAATTTATTTAAATATTTATTTTTGGAATTATATTGAATAAAGAAGAAATAAAATTTATTAAAATAAACGAAAAAATTAATCAAAGAATAGATAATTATTTAATAAATAAATTTAAAAATATATCTAAAAATGATATATATAAAATTATAAGAAAAGGTAGTATAAGAATAAATAAAAAACGTGTTAATTTTTCTTATAGATTAAAATTAAATGATATAATACGTATAAAAGAAAAAAAAAATATTAAAAAAACATTATTTTATTTAAATAATTTAGAAAAAAATATAATATATGAAGATAATTATATTTTAGTAATTAAAAAACCATCTGGTATATCTGTTCATGGTGGAAGTGGAATAAAATGTGGTTTAATTGAAAGTATAAGAATTTTAAGAGGTGAAAAAAATTTTATAGAACTTGTACATAGATTAGACAAAGAAACTTCTGGAATTTTATTATTAGCTAAATCTAAAAAATCTTTAATTTTTTTAAATAAAGAATTAAAGTCTAAAAATATTAAAAAAGTATATTTAGCATTAGTTCATGGAAAATGGAATAAAAAAATTAAAAATATTAAATTAAATATTAAAAAAACATTAACTATAAATAATAAAATAATATCAACAATTAATAATTATGGTAAATTTTCTATTTCTTTTTTTGAATTTATTAAAAATTATAATTTTAATTCTTTAATTAAAATTTACCCAATTACTGGTAGAACACACCAAATTAGGTTACATTTATTATATATTAATAATCCTATTATATTTGATAAAATATATGGTATTAAAAAATTAGATAATAAAATTTTGAATTCCAAATTAAATAGACTTTTTCTTCATTCTATAAATATTTGTTTTAAACATCCTTATATTAAAAAAAAAATTAAAGTATTTTCTAATATTGATTATGATTTGTGTTATTATTTAAAAAAAAATAAATAAATAAAAAAAAAAAAATTTAAATTTTATGTATATAATTTAATTAATGAATTAAATTAAATTAAATTAATATTTAATATTTTATTTTTAAAATTTATAAAGGAAATTAAGATGGCTGTTCCAAAACATAAAATATCACGTTCTAAAAGAGGAAAAAGAAGATCACACAAAAAAATAAATTATAAAATTTTATCTACTGATATAATAACAGGTGAATTACATATTAGACATCATATTACATATAAAAAATTTTATAAAGGTAAAAAAATTTTATAATAAATTTAATAATATATTATATTTTAAATTAATAAATTATTTTAAAAGGAAATAAAAATGACATTAGTTACTTGTAAAGCACCTGATTTTACAGCATCTGCTGTTTTAAGTAATGGTAAAATTATCAAAAATTTCAATTTTAAAAATTATATTAATAATAAATATATTTTATTATTTTTCTGGCCTATGGATTTTACTTTTGTTTGCCCTTCTGAATTAATAGCATTTAATAAACGTTTTTATGAATTTCAAAAAAGAAATGTTGAATTAATCGGAGTATCTTTTGATTCTGAATATGTACATAAAGCTTGGAGAAATACTCCAATTAATAAAGGAGGAATAAGTAAAGTTAAATATATTATGATAGCTGATGTAAAGAGAGAAATTCAAAAATCATATGGTATTGAACATCCAGAATTTGGTTTTGCCTTAAGAGCATCATTTTTAATTGATAAAAATAGAATTATAAGAACTCAAATTGTTAACGATTTACCTATAGGTAGAAATGTAGATGAAATTATAAGAACTATTGATGCTTTACAATTTCATGAAAAATATGGAGATGTTTGTCCAGCACAATGGATAAAAGGTAAACCTAGTATTGTACCTTCTACTAATGGAGTTATTAAATATTTAAATGAACATTTAGATAAATTATAATTATAAATGTAGGACTTTAATAGTCCTATATATTTTAAATTATTAAATAACAATTCAATTAAATTTTTAAATTCGAAATTTATAATATTTATATTATATTTAAATATATTTTAAATTTTCGCGGGAGTAGTTTAGTGGTAGAATGCAACCTTGCCAAGGTTGAGGTCACGGGTTCGATCCCCGTCTCTCGCTATTTAAATTTAATTTAAATTATTATTAAAATATTATATTAATTAATATATTATAAATATAATCAAATATAAAATTTATAAAATACATATTAAATTATAATAATATTTTTAATTTAAATATTATTTTATAAAATTAATAAATTATATATTTTTATTTTTAATATTATTTATAATATTTATCATTTCTAAAGCATTAAGTGCCGCATCTATACCTTTGTTACCTGATTTACAACCAGATCTATTTATAGCTTGTTCAATATTATTAGTTGTTAATATTCCTAAAATAATTGGTATTTCAGTTTTTAATATTATATTGCTAATATTTGAAATAATTGAATTTGAAATATATTCAAAATGTTTAGTCTCTCCTTTAATAATTGTTCCTAAAGTTATAATTGCTTTATATTTTTTTGAATTAGCTAATAATTGAGTAATTAAAGGTATTTCATAAGCCCCTGGAACCCAAACAATAGTAATATTATTATCAGAAATTTTACCTATTCTTTTTAAAATATCTATAGAACCTTTTAACAAAGATTTATTTATAAATTCGTTAAAACGAGATATTACAATTGCAATAGTACTATTAGAAGTATTAAATGTACTATTAATAATTTTCATATATTTTTATACCTATTTATTATTTAAATTAATAAATTTAAAAATTTTTTTTTAATATTATTTTTAAATCATTATTTATTTTTTTAATATTTTTGAAAATAAAATCATTTTTATTTAATATTTTTTTAAAATTAGGTAAATTAAATAAACCTAAGCTTTTATTTCCTAAAATTTTAGGAGAAATATATAAAATTAATTCATCAATTAATTTTAATTTTAATAATAAACCTGATAATTTAGAACCTGCTTCTACTAAAATATTATTTATTTTTATTTTTCCTAAATATGACATTAAAAATTTTAAATTTATTTTTTTTTTTTTTTTAAAAATTATTTGATGTACATTATTTGGCCATTTTTTTTTATCTTTTTTAAACCGT
Organism: Candidatus Psyllophila symbiotica; assembly: GCF_029910555.1. NCBI lineage: Bacteria > Pseudomonadati > Pseudomonadota > Gammaproteobacteria > Enterobacterales > Enterobacteriaceae > Candidatus Psyllophila > Candidatus Psyllophila symbiotica. The sequence continues at coordinate 21,724 of NZ_CP092142.1, read as the reverse complement.
ATTAACAAAACTTCTCTTTTTTCTTTAATTATTTTGTGTTTAGGTTTTATTTTATTTTTACTATCTATTATAATAATTAATGGTTGTCTTAAATTTTTAAATGGATATAAATTATTAAATAATTTATTTATATATTTTAAATGTATTTTAAACGATGGATTATCAAATAATATTGTATTACTAGTACTAAGTATAGCAGAGCATTGACTTCTTAATTTTTGAACATTAATCCTTGAATCAATAGATGTTATCCATTTACTTACACCAGATAATAAAGCAGTTCTGCCATCCAATGAAATACCGTATTTTAATTTAATATACGGTAAACCAGTTATCATTCTTTTAAAAAACCCTATATTATTTTTATTTTTAAAATTTATTGATATATAAGAAACTTGTAATCCAGCGTTTTTTAAAATTTTAAAACTATTACCTAAAATTTTAGGGTTAGGGTCTTTTACAGCAATTACAACACGTTTTATACCTGAATAAATTATAGCTTTAACACATGGTGGTGTTAATCCATAATAAATACAAGGTTCAAGTGTTACATAAATTGTTGAATTTATAACTTTTTTAATTGTATCTCTTAATGCATTAATTTCAGCATGCGGACCACCTGAAAACATATGAATACCTTCGCCAATTATTTTGTTTTTTTTAACAATTATACATCCAACACTTGGGTTTGGCATGCTAGAAAAATTTCCTAAATATGATAATTGAAAAGCACGATTTATATATAATTTATCAATTTTAAGTTGAATTTTGTTTAATTTAATATTTTTGTTCATATTATAAATTATTTTTATTTAAAATTAAACGGAACGGACGGGATTTGAACCCGCGACCTTCTACGTGACAAGCAGATATTCTAACCAGCTGAACTACCGCTCCATTATGTTAATTTTATATTTTAAATAATAAAAATCAATATATATATTATCTAATATTGATAATCTATTAAAATTTAATACTTATTTTATTTTATATATTAATTTTATAAATTTAATACTAATTTATTTAATATTTTAATTGTTAATAAAATGATTTATTCTAAATATTTTGATATTATTATTATTGGAGGAGGACATGCTGGTATTGAAGCTTCAATGGCTTCTGCTCGTATGGGTTGTAAAATTTTATTAATAACACATGATATAAATACTTTAGGAGAATTATCATGTAATCCATCTATTGGTGGTATTGGTAAAAGTCATTTAGTTAAAGAAATTGATGCTCTCGGGGGTTTAATGGCAAAAACTGCAGATCTCTCTGGTATTCAATTTAAAATATTAAATTCAAGTAAAGGATATGCAGTACGTTCTACTCGCGCTCAAATAGATAGAATTTTATATAAAAAATCAATTTTTAATGCATTAAATAATGAAAGTAATATTAAAATTTTTCAAAGTTCAGTTAAAAAAATAATTATTAAAAATAAATATGTTGTTGGTGTTATTACAAAAATGAATTTAAAATTTTATTCTAAATCAGTTATTATATGTACAGGTACTTTTTTAAATGGTAAAATGTATATTGGTTTAAATAATTACAAAGGTGGACGTATTGGTAATTTTTCTTCAAATCCCTTATCATTATTTTTAAATGAATTACCTGTAAAAATTAAACGTTTAAAAACTGGAACGCCACCTCGTATTAATTATAATACTATTAATTTTAAAATTCTTAAAAAACAATACGGTGATATTCCTGTACCTAAATTTTCTTTTTTAGATAATATTAAATATTTACCTAAACAAATTAATTGTTATATTACTTATACTAATAAAAAAACTCATGATATAATTAGAAAATATATTAAATATAGTCCATCTTATAATGGAATTATAAATGGTTCTGGTCCTCGTTATTGCCCTTCAATAGAAGATAAAGTTATGAGATTTAATAAAAAAATATCTCATCAAATTTTTTTAGAACCTGAAGGAATTTTGAGTACAGAATTTTATCCTAATGGAATATCAACGAATTTACCTTTTAATATTCAATTAAAAATTCTACGTACAATAAAAGGCTTAGAAAAATCAGTAATTACTAAACCAGGCTATGCTGTAGAATATGATTTTTTAGATCCTAAAGATTTAAAAAAAACATTAGAAAGTAAATATATTAATGGATTATTTTTTGCTGGTCAAATAAATGGGACAACTGGTTATGAAGAAGCTGCTGCTCAAGGTTTAATAGCTGGTATAAATTCTGGTTTATATATATTTGGTAAAAATAAATTTATTTTAAAAAGAAATGAAGCTTATATTGGTGTTTTAATTGATGATTTAATTAATTTAGGCACAAATGAACCTTATAGAATTTTTACTTCAAGAGCTGAATATCGTTTACAATTACAAGAGGATAATGCTGATTTACGTTTAACCCCTAAAGGTAGAGAAATTGGTTTAATTAATGATATTAGATGGAAAATTTTTTGTAAAAAAATTAATATTATAGAAAAAGAAAAAAAAAGATTACAATATATATACATAAATATTAATAAAATAAATAATAAATTAAAATATTTTAAAAAAAATGGCTATAATTTATTACGTATTCCTAAAATAACATATAATAAATTAACTTCTATCAAAAAATTTTCACCTTCTTTTTTATATAAACAAATTTATAAACAAATTGAAATATATATAAAATATGAAGGATATATTATTCAACAAAAAAAATATATTAAAAATCAAAAAAAAAAAAACGAAACTTTTTTACCTTTAAAATTTAATTATAATAAAATTAAAAATTTATCAAATGAAGTAATTTTAAAATTAAATAGATATCAACCTAAAACTATAAAAGAAGCAATTAATATTTCAGGTATAACACCAGTTGCAATTTCTATTATATTAATTTGGCTTAAAAAATTTAATTTTAATTAACTTATTTTTAAAACTATATATTTATTTAAAATATTTTTATAATTATTTGACAAATAAAATTATTATTATAGAATTATATTATAGTTAAATTAATATATTATTTTATAAGTATATATTAATTTAATAAAAATTTACTATATTTTTATATTTAATTGTAGGAGTAATTTATGAAAATTAGACCTTTGTATGATCGTATTATAGTTAAACGCAAAGAATTAGAAATGAAATCTGCTGGTGGTATTGTTCTTACTAGTTCAACAATAGGTAAATCAACAAGAGGTGAAGTATTAGCTGTAGGTAAAGGAAAAATTTTGAGTAATGGTATAATTAGACCATTAGATGTTAAAATAGGTGATATTATTATATTTAATGATGGATATAATATAAAATCTGAAAAAATAAATAACGAAGAAGTATTGATTATGTCTGAAAATGATATTTTAGCAGTTATTGAAAATTAAAATAAATTTAAATTATATAAAATATTAAGGAGTTTTTATGTCAGCTAAAGAAATAAAATTTGGAAATGATGCTCGTTTAAAAATGCAAAATGGGGTAAATTTATTAGCAGATGCTGTTAAAGTAACATTGGGACCTAAAGGTCGTAATGTAATATTAGATAAACTTTTTGGGGCTCCTTCTATTACTAAAGATGGTGTATCTGTAGCTAAAGAAATTGAATTAAAAGATAAATTTGAAAATATGGGTGCTCAGATGGTAAAAGAAGTTGCTTCAAAAGCAAATGATGCAGCAGGTGATGGTACAACAACTGCAACAGTAATAGCACAATCTATTATAAATGAAGGTTTAAAAGCTGTTGCAGCAGGTATGAATCCTATGGATTTAAAAAGAGGTATTGATAAAGCTGTTTCATTTGCTGTTGATGCGTTAAAAGAATTATCTGTGTCTTGTTCTGATTTTAAATCAATAGCTCAAGTAGGTACTATATCTGCAAATTCAGATGAAAAAGTAGGTAAACTTATAGCAGAAGCAATGGAAAGAGTAGGTAAAGAAGGTGTAATAACAGTTGAAGAAGGTACAGGATTAAAAGATGAATTAGATGTAGTGGAAGGTATGCAATTTGATAGAGGTTATCTTTCTCCTTATTTTATTAATAAACAAGAAAATGGTTCTGTAGAATTAAGTAATCCATTTATATTATTAGTTGATAAAAAAATATCAAATATTCGTGAAATTTTACCTATTTTAGAAGCTGTTGCTAAATCTGGAAAATCTTTATTAATTATTGCTGAAGACATTGAAGGTGAAGCTTTAGCGACTTTAGTAGTAAATACAATACGTGGTATTGTTAAAGTTGCTGCAGTAAAAGCCCCTGGTTTTGGTGATCGTCGTAAAGCTATGTTACAAGATATAGCAATTTTAACAGCTGGTACATTAATTTCTGAAGAAATTGGTATGGATTTAGAAAAAACAAAATTACAAGATTTAGGTCAAGCTAAAAGAATTATTATTAATAAAGATAATACTATAATAATTGATGGAATTGGTGATAAAATTTTGATTAAAAAACGTATTTCTCAAATAAGGAAACAAATTAAAGAATCTTCTTCAGATTATGATAAAGAAAAATTACAAGAAAGTGTAGCTAAATTAGCTGGTGGTGTTGCAGTTATTAAAGTTGGAGCAGCAACTGAAGTTGAAATGAAAGAAAAAAAAGCTAGAGTTGAAGATGCTTTAAATGCTACTAGAGCTGCAGTTGAAGAAGGCGTTGTTGCTGGTGGAGGAGTTGCATTAATAAGAGCAGCTAATAAAATAATTAATTTAAAAGGTGATAATGAAGATCAAAATGTTGGAATTAAAGTTGCGATACGTGCTATGGAATCTCCTTTAAGACAAATTGTAATAAATGCTGGTGAAGAAGCGTCTGTTATTGCTAATAATGTTAAAATAGGTAAAGGAAATTATGGATATAATGCTTCTTCTGAAAAATATGGAGATCTTATAAATATGGGAATATTAGATCCCACTAAAGTAACAAGATCGGCTTTACAATATGCTTCATCAATTGCTGGTTTAATGATAACAACAGAATGCATGATCACTGAATTACCTAAAGAAGATAAATTAAATTTAAATTCTCATACAGGTATGAATAATAATTTAAGTAATATGATGTAAATAATTTTTTGATTATAATTAAAATTAAAATTAAAATTATTTAAACCCTGGGTAATATCAGGGTTTAAATAATTTTAATTATATTATTTATATTATTTATATTATTTAATTATTTTAAATTTTATTTTTTATAATTAAATTATGTTTTTATATTTTATTAATTACTATATTGTCTTACCAGATAAATAAATATTTAAATTTAATTTATTATTTAAATAATTAATAAATAAACAAATTTATAGAAATAAATAATTAGTATTAATGAAAATAATATATATATTATTTTTAATTTTAGTAATAATATATAAATAAACTAAATATTATATAGTAAAAATTAAATAAAGAATATATTTTATTAAATAAACTAATATATTTTTGTTTTTATTAAATAATTATTTTACAACAATAAATTTATTTTTTTTATTTTATTAAATTTTTCATAATTTAAAATTATTTATTTATAAATTTTAAAAAATTAAATTTTAAAATTAATTGTTTATTTTTATTTATTATTAAAATTAATTTTATAAATAAAATTTTTAATTTAATTGATTATTAATTTATTATTTATATTTTTATAATAAAATTATTTTAAAGTCTTTTATTTATTTTTTTTATTTTTATAATTTGTTTAAATTATTTATTATTTTAAATTTTTATTTTTTTTTGATATATAACATATTTACTAATAATTTTTTATAAATTTAATTTTAATAAATAAAGTTATTATATAATTATTTAAATAAATTAAATTATTATATTTATTAAGTATTGTTTTTATTTTATTAATAAATTATATAAATTTATCTATAGTTAATATATATTTATAAAATAAAACATATTTAATTAAATTTTATTTAATTTTAAAATATTATTATTAATATAATTAAAATAAATTATTAAATTACTTATTTATTATAATTATTATATTAATTACTTTTATATTTTAAATTATAAATTTTATTGTTAAAATTTTATTTATATTTTAAAATAAAATTTCATTTACTTAAGAATTAAAATATATATACATTTATTTGTATTATATAAAATATCAATAAAATCCAAATTATTTGTATGAAATATATAATTTTAAAGTATTAATAGTTTTTTTGAATAATTTAAAATTAATTCTAAATTAGTTATTTAAATTTTTAAAAAACTAAATTTTGATATTATTTTACTTTTGATTATAAATATCTTTATTATTTTTTGATAATTTATATAATTAAAACATATTATTAATTTTATAAAATTAGATGTACTAATATATTATTTTTAAATTATTAGTTTAGTCAATGAATTTAATTTTCATATTTAATAATTTATGTATTATTTTTAATTTTTTAAAATACTACATACTAAAAATATTTAATAATTATTTATTTTAGTTATTTTATCGATTGTATTTTTATTAATTTTTAATATTTTAACTATTAGTATTTTAATTGCATTTTTATTAAATTATATTTTAATATCTTGGTTTTATTTTTAATGTTTTGATTTTTATGAAATTATAATTATTTATTTGATAAATATTATAAAAATATATTTTAAAAAATTATTACTAATAAAATTACTATTTAAATTATTATTTAAATTTTTAGTTATTTTTAATAAAAATACTTTTATTTTAATATATTTAGTATATTAATTTTTAATTATTTTATATTTTATTTAATTTATTAATAGATATTTTTCTAATAAATATTATTTTAAATGTATATTTATTAAAAATTTATTTGATTTTAAAAATTAATTTTTTAATATTTATAAATTTCTATAATTATTAATTTTTCAATATTTTTAAAACTATAAAATTAAAATTTATTAAATAATATATAAATCATTTTAAATGTATTTAAAAAATTTAAATTTATTTTAATATTTTTTATTTTTGGAATAAAAATATTAATATAATCATATTTTAAAAGTAATTATGTCAAAATTAAAAATGTTGTATATATTTTATGATTTTTAAATTATGTTTTAAAATATTTATAATAATATTTATTTAAATTTTTATTTTTAATTGTAATAAATAAATTAAATATAATCTAAATTTTAATAATTTTAATATTTTGTTAATTTATTAAATATTAAATTTATTGAAAATTTATATATTATTTTAATAAAAGTGTTTTTTAATATATTTTAAATTTATTATTATTTTAATAAAATTTAATAAATTTTTATTATTTGAAATTTTAGAATAATTTTAAATAATATTAATTGTATTTATAAAAATTTATTAAATTTTATAATTTAATTTTGTTACATTTTTATAAATATTTAAGTAAATTTTATTATTTTTTCTATTATTAAAGAATTTTAAATTTAAATTTAAATTTTTTATAATTTGATAAAATTTTTTTAAAACTATAATATAAATTTAAAATAATATATTTTAATTAGTTTATTTTATTTTTTAATAAATATTTATATAAATTTATTTTTTCCAAAATTTTATATATTTAAATTAAAATTATAATTATTATATTTTTTTTATTTTTACAATTTTTAATTTTTAATATTAATTAATTTTATATTTATTTTTATTTTAATAATTTATTATATATTTTTAAATAAATAACATTTATTTATAAATATTTTATTTATATTTAAATATTTTTATTATTTAAATATTAATATTTATAAATTAATAAATATCTTTTTTAATTTATTTCAAAAAATTTATTATTTTTTTAAAATATATAAATTGTTCTATTAATAAAATTTTTATATTAATATTTTTAATATTTTTAATTTTATATTGTAATTTATTTAATTTTTTAATAAAAAAAAATAAATTATCTAAATTAATTATATTAGATAACTTAATAATTATTTTTTCTTGATCTTTATTTATAATATAATATTTACAATTATATTTTAATTTTATTATATCGGTTATTAATGTATATATCCAATATATATATAATTCTAAATTGTCTAATTCTAATATTTCAAATAAAAATAATTCATTTTTATTAATTAATTCATTATATATTAAATTGTATAAATTTTTTCTTAATTGCCATATATTTGAAGATAACATTTTATTTGCTGATAATGGCGCATAATTATTTAAATATAAAGCAGTTTTTATTTCATTAATATTATTATTATTATTATTTTTTTGTTTTAACCATTTTAAACTAATTTTTTCTTTAGGTGGATTTAAATTTAAATTAAAACAAATTTTTTTTAAATTTAAAATTAAATTAGTAAGTTTATTGCATTTTATTATAAAAAATATTTTTTTTTTATTTGTTTTTAATAATTTTATTAATTTATAAATTGCTAATTTAGTAAATAACTCGATTTTCGGTAAATATATAATTTTAAAACTATTTTCTTGTGATTTTATTGAAATATAATTAAATAATTCATTTATATAATTAATATCAATATTTTTTTTATTATTTTTAATAATATAATAATCTGGATGATTACCAGTTTTAAATAAATTACAATCATTGCATAATCCACAATTATTAAGTTTTTTTTTTTTACAAATTAACCATGCACTTACATTTTTTAATAAAACATTAGTACCATTTCCTTTTAAACTATATATAAAAATTGATTTATTTATTACATTATTTTTATAATACATAATTATTTTTTTATAAATTGAATTATGCCATGGATATATTTTTTTTTTAAGCATATTTTATTAATTTGAAATAATTAATTTTATTTAATATATTTTATAAAAATATATTTAAAAATTTAAAATAAATAATAATTAATATTTATAAAATATTTTATAAATTATTTATTTTAAAATAATTAAATTAATAAAATATATTATAGGAGGTTTTAATGGATGATATTGATAAAAAAAAAAATAAAAATATTTCAGAATTAAAAATTAGCGATACTAATAATATTGTTAATAATAATAATGATAATAATAATGATAATAATAATAATAATAATCAATGTAATATTAATGAAAATAACAATTTAAATATTAAACGTATTAATGAATTAGAATTATATATTGAAAATTCTAAAAAAAAAGAATATGATAATTTTTTACGTTATAAAGCTGAAATTGAGAATATTAAAAAAAGATCTTCAATTAATATTGAAAAAACATATAAATTTGCTTTAGAAAATTTTTCTAAAGATTTATTACCTATTATAGATAATTTAGAAAGATCTATACAATTATTAGATAAAGATAATAATAAATTAACTATAATGATCCAAGGTATTGAATTAACATTAAAATCTATAATTAATTTAATTAATAAATATGGTATTAAAATTATTAATAAAATTAATGTTCCTTTTAATCCTAATAAACATCAAATTATAAGTTCAATTAAATCAAATAAATTTAAATCTAATTTAGTTATTAATGTTATGCAAAATGGTTATATTTTGCATAATCGTTTATTAAGACCAGCTATGGTTATAGTATCTAATTAAAAATTTTTAAATATATTAAATTAATAATAAATATAAAATTTTAAAATATATATAAAATTGATAATTAATAAATTTAAAATTATAAATTATATTAAAAATGTTTAAAAATAAAACAAATATTTTAAATAATTTTAAAAAAATAGAAAAAAAAACTTATAAGACTTGGGAAAAAAAAGGATATTTTAAACCTCAAAAAAATATTTTTAAAAAAAACTTTAGTATTATTATTCCTCCTCCAAATATTACAGGTAATTTACATATAGGACATGCATTGCAACAAACAATTATAGATATTACAGCTAGATATAATAGAATGAAAGGTAAAAATGTTTTATTAAAAGTAGGTACTGATCACGCTGGAATTGCAACTCAGATTATGATATTAAAAAAAATAAAAACCAAAAAAAGTAAAAAGTTTTTAATTAAAAAAACTTGGTTATGGAAGAAAAAAATTGTAAATATTATTAACAATCAAATACGTCGTTTAGGAATATCTGTTGATTGGAGTAATGAAATATTTACTATGAATAATATTTTTAGTAATGCTGTTAAAAAAATTTTTATAAATTTATATAATAAAAAAATAATTTATAAAGGCAAAAAATTAGTTAATTGGAATAATAAATTAAATACAGTAATATCTGATTTAGAAATAAAATACAAAAAGTCTAAAAGTTATTTATGGTATTTTAAATATCCTTTACAAAATAATTTTAAAACTTTAAATGGTTATCCATATATAGTTGTATCAACTACTAGACCTGAAACAATTTTAGGTGATACTGGAATAGGTGTAAATCCATTAGATAAAAGATATAAAAATTTAATAGGTAAAAAAGCTATTGTACCATTTGTTAATCGTTGTATACCTATTATATCTGATAAAATTGTCGATATTAAAAAAGGTTCTGGATGTATTAAAATAACTCCAGGTCATGATTTTAATGATTATGAAATTGCAAAAAAAAATAAATTAGACATATTAAATATTTTAAATTTTAATGGGAAAATTAAAGAAAAATTAAAAAAAATTAAAATTAAAAAAAAAAATAGTAATTATTTTAATTTTATCCCTAAAAAATTTAGAAATTTAAGTATACTTAAAGCTAGAAAATTAATAATTTTAAATTTAAAATTATTAGGATTTTTAAATAAAATTGAAAATTGTAAAATTAATGTACCATATAGTGATAGACAAGATGTTATAATTGAACCTATGTTAACAAATCAGTGGTTTTTAAAAAGTAATATTTTAGCTAATAATGCTATAACAGTAATAAAAAAAAAAAAAATTGTTTTTTTAAATAAAAAATACGAAAATATGTATTTAGGATGGATGAAAAATATTCAAGATTGGTGTATATCACGTCAATTATGGTGGGGGCATCGAATACCTGCGTGGTATGACAAAAATGGTAAAATTTACGTTGGAAATAATGAAAATGAAATACGTAAAAAAAATAAAATAAATAAGAATATTGTATTAAAACAAGATAATGATGTTTTAGATACTTGGTTTTCATCAAGCTTATGGACATTTGTTTCTTTAGGTTGGCCTAAAAAAAAAAGAGAGTTTTTATATTTTCATCCAACAAATATAATTTTTAGTGGTTATGATATTATTTTTTTTTGGATAGCAAGAATGATTATGTTAACAATGTTTTTTTTAAAAGATAACTTAAATAAACCTCAAGTTCCATTTAAATTTATTTATATAACTGGATTAATATGTGATATTGAGGGGAAAAAAATGTCAAAATCAATGTGTAATACTATTGATCCTATAGATATTATTGAAGGTATTTCTTTCAAAGAACTTTTAAAAAAAAGATTAAAAAATATTATAGATATAAAAAAAATCGATAAAATTACTGAATTTACTAAAAAACAATTTCCAAATAATATTATTCCTTATGGTTCAGATGTTTTAAGATTTTTTTTAACAAATATATCAAATACTAACAGATCTATATATTTAAATTTTAAACAATTAGAAAAAAGTCATAATTTTTATAATAAATTAGTAAATGCATATAAATTTATAATGATTTATTATAAAAAATACAATAAAAATCTTAATATTAGTAATATTTATAATAATATTAATAATTTTATTTTAATAGATCGTTGTATTCAAATTAAATTAAATATTATGATTAAAGATTTTTGTGAATCATTAAATAATTATAATTTTTATATTGCTGTAAATATTTTGTATAAATTTATTTGGTATGAATTTTGTAATTGGTATATAGAATTTTCTAAAATAATTTTAAAATACGGCAGTTTAATAGAAAAAAAAAGTAATTATTACACTTTATTTTATGTTTTTGAAAAAATATTAAAAATTGCACATCCAATAATTCCTTTTATTACTGAAAATATTTGGAAAGAAATTAAAAAAAAAATTAATAATATTAATAATATTAATGATACTATAATGTTAGAATCTTTTCCAAAATTTAATAATAATATTTATAATAAAAAAGATCTAGAAGATTTTAAATGGATTAAAAATATTATTATATCTATAAGAAATATAAAATCAAAAATGTTTATTAAAAAAAAAATAGATATATTATTTTGGAATACTAATAAAAATATTAAACGTAGAATTAATGAAAATAAAAATATTATTAAAAAAATAGCAAACCTTAAAAATATTAAAATATTATCTAAAAAACAAAAAAAACCTCATTGTTTTATTAAAATAATAGATAAAACTGAAATTTTGTTTCCTTTTAAATTTATAAATAAAATTATTGAATTAAATTATATTAAAAATGAAATTATTTTAAAAAATAACGAAATTTTAAAAATTAAATTTAAATTAAATAATAAAAAATTTTTAAATAATGCACCTGAAATAATAATTATTAAAAAATTAAATATTTTATTAAATTTAAATAAAAATAAAAATAAATTATTAAAACAATTTATTGTTTCAAAATAAATACTATTTAATATTTAATTTAATAAATTATTTATTATTATTTAACAGTTATTTATATAAACATTAATTATTTTAATTTTAATTTTAACTTTAAAGAAATTATGAAATTTATAGATGAAATAAATATTTGCGTAATTGCTGGAAAAGGCGGTGATGGTTGTATTAGTTTTAGACATGAAAAATATATTCCATATGGCGGTCCTAACGGAGGTGACGGAGGTAATGGTGGTGATGTTTACATATGTGCTGATAAAAATTTAAATACACTTATGCATTTAAATTTTAAAAAAATATTTCAAGCTGAAAATGGTAAACAAGGAAAATCAAAATTATGTACTGGTAAAAAAGGTAAAAATTTATTAATTTATGTACCTATTGGCACAATTATTAAAAATAAAATTAATAAAAAAATTATCGGTAAAATGATTACAGATAAACAAACAATTTTATTAGCTAAAGGTGGAATTAAAGGTTGGGGTAATAATCATTTTAAATCTTCAACAAATCGAACACCATATAAAAAAACAAATGGAACATTAGGTGAAAAAAAATTTATAAATTTAGAATTATTATTAATAGCTGACGTTGGTTTAATAGGATTACCTAATGTAGGTAAATCAACACTTATTAATATAATAACATCAGCAAAACCTAAAATAGATATATATCCATTCACAACAATTATTCCTCAATTAGGTGTAGTATATATTGAAAAAAAAACCTTTATAATTGTTGATATTCCAGGTATAACTAAAAATTCATCAAAGGGACATGGATTAGGTCATAAATTTTTAAAACATATAAAATATTGCAAATTATTATTATTAATTATAGATATTAAATTTCTTAATAAATTAGGTATTATTAAGGATATTAAAATTATTATAAATGAATTAAATTTGTATAATAAAGAATTACTTAAAAAATCTTGTTGGTTAATTTTTAATAAAATAGATCTTGTTGAAAATAAAAAAATCCATAGTATTATTAATAATATTATTAAAAAAATAAATTGGGAAGATAAATATTATACTATTTCATGTTTAAAAAATAAAAATATTAAATTTTTATGTAATGAAATTATAAATTTTATAATAAATAAATAATTCAAATATAATTATAAATTTATATAATAAAATAATATTATTAAATTTATAATTTTTAAATGAGTATACATTTAAAATATTATTCATTATATAATATTAATAAAAAAATTATTTTTTAATTATAGCATCTTTTATACTTAAACGTATTCTTCCTTGATTATCTATTTCAATAACTTTTACAAAAATTTCCTGTGATATTTTTAAATAATCAGAAACTTTATTAATTTTTTTATTTGCAATTTGAGAAATATGAACTAATCCTTCTTTATTATCATTAATTAATAAAAAAGCACCAAAATTAACAATACGTGTTACTTTACCTTTATAAATTTGACCTACTTCAATTTCTGCTATTATTTTATTAATTTTATTTATTGCAAAATTTATTTTTTTTGAACTATCAGAATAAATTTTAATTATACCATTGTCTTCTATTTCAATAACAGCGCCAGTTTCTTCAGTAATAGCACGTATAACAGAGCCACCTTTACCAATTATATCTTTAATTTTATTTTGTTTAATTTTAATAATATTAATTTTAGGAGCAAATTTAGAAATTTCACTTCTAGGTTTATTAATTATTTTAGACATTTTATTTAAAATATATAATCTTGCGATTTTTGCTTTATTTAAAGTTTTATTTATAATTTCTTTAGTAATACCTTTTATTTTCATATCTATTTGTAAAGAAGTTATTCCAGTATAACTACCTGAAACTTTAAAATCCATATCACCTAAATAATCTTCTTCTCCTATAATATCGGTCAAAATTATAAATTTATTTTTAATTTTTATTAATCCCATAGCAATACCGGCAATTGGTAATTTAATTGGTACACCTGCATCCATAAGTGCTAAAGAAGCACCACATACAGAAGCCATAGAAGAAGAACCATTAGATTCAGTAATTTCTGAAACAACACGTATTGTATATGGAAAAGTTTTAGTATTAGGTATTACAGGTAATATTGATTTTTTTGCTAAACGTCCATGTCCTATTTCTCTTCTTTTTGGTAACAATAATATACCTATTTCTCCTGTTGAATAAGAAGGAAAATTATAATGAAATATAAAATTGTCAATTTTATTATATTTTAATTCATCTAAAGTTTGCGCGTCTTTTGTAGTACCTAACGTTACAGTTACTAAAGCTTGTGTATCACCTCTTGTAAATAAAGCTGAGCCATGTGTACGAGGTAAAAAATTAACTCGAATATCTAAATCACGTATTTCATCATATTTTCGACCATCAATCCTTTTATTTGTATATATTATTTTTTCACGTAAAATTTGTTTTTCTATATTTTTATATATATTTTCAATTTCATTAATTTTAATTATTTCATTTTCATTAATTAATTTATTTAAAATATTTTCTTTTATTTCATTAAGTTTTAAATTACGTTCTGTTTTATTAATTATATTATATGCTTCAATTAAAAATTTTTTAGATAAATTTAATATTTTATTATTTAAATATTCATTGATTTTATTGTAATTATAAATTATTTTTTTTTTCCCAGTTATTTTAACAAATTTATTAATATTATTAATTATAATTTGTTGTTTTTTGTGACCATAAATAATTGCATTTAATAATATATCTTCATTTATTAAATTAGATTCTGATTCAACCATCAAAATTGCTTTTGCAGTACCTGAAACTATTAAATTTAAATTACTTTGTTTTAGTTGTTTAATTGTTGGATTTAATATATATTTATTATTAATATAACCTACTCTTGCTGCTCCAATTGGTTCTAAAAAGGGTATATCGGATATTGCTAAAGTTACTGAAGCACCTATAATTGCAACAATATCTGGATTAATTTGAGGATTTAATGATATAACTGTTGCTATTATTTGAATTTCATTAATAAAATTTTTAGGAAATAAAGGTCTAATTGGTCTATCAATTAAACGTGAAATTATAATTTCGCTTTCATTAGATCTTCCTTCGCGTTTAAAAAAACCACCAGGTATTTTACCTGCAGCATATAATCTTTCTTGATAATTAACTGTTAATAATAAAAAATTTTGTTCGTTTTTAATAATTTTATTTCCTACAACAGTAACTAAAACTACAGTACCATCAATATCTACAATAACAGAAGCATTAGCTTGTTTTGCTACTAAATTTGTTATGAATTTAATATGATTTTGACCATATTTAAATTCTAACGTATGAAATTTAATCAAAAAATTATTATCCTTATTAATTAATATGTTAATTAATATTTAATTTAATAAAATAAATATTATAATAATTTTTTTATAATTATTAAATAATTAAATTTTTATTTATTATTTTATATTTTTTAAAGTTATTATATTTTAAATATTTTAATAATTTTTTTTTTTGTATTATTATTTTTAACAAACCTATACGACTATGTTTATCTTTTTTATTTAATATAAAATGTTTTTTTAATTTTTCAATTTTTTTATTAAATATATTTATTTGATATTCTAAATAATTAGTATTATTTAGTTTTTTAATAATATTCATTATATATCTTAATAAATTTTAACAATATTTTTAATTTATTATTTTTTAATTAATGAAGATATATACATATTATTTTTATATGAATTATCATATAAAAAAATTAAATTAGGTATGAATTTTAAATTTAAAAATTTTCCTAATAAATAACGTATATATTTAGATTTATTTGTTAATTCTTTAATTTGTTTTTTTTCTGTTAATTTTATATTATTATTTAAAATACAATTTAATATTGTAATATAAATTTTAGCATACATAAAATTAGAAGATAATATTACATTTGTTACTGTAAATATAAATTTATTTGAATTTTTAATATTTTGTTTTAATATTATTGAGATTTTTTTATATATTTGTTGTTCAATTTTAAGAATACGTATTTTTTTAATCATAATATTATTTTAAATAATATTAAATAATTTTAATATTTATATAAATATTTAAATCATTTAATTAAAATATTTCAATTTTATCTTTAATTTTAAAATTGTTAAAATTTTTAATATAAATTCCACATTCCATACCATTATTAACTTCTTTAACATTTTTTTTAAAATATTTTAATGAATCAATTTTTCCTATATAAATAATTTTATTATTACGTATAATTTTAATTTTACTTTTATATTTAATTAATCCTTGAGTTATTAAACAACCAGCAATTAAACCTAGTTTTTCAAATTTAAATACATTTAATATATTAGCTAAACCAATTTTTTTATTATTATTTTTAAATGTTAATAAATTAATTTCTTTTTTAATATCATTTATTAATTTATATATTACAGAATAATAACGAATATCTAAATTTTCAAAATTAATCATTTTATTTACAGAATACTCTATATATACGTTAAACCCTAATATAATTGCGTTATTATTTAAAGCTAATATTGAATCATTTTCTGAAATATTACCAACACCTAAACTAATAATATTTATTTTTATTTTTTCATTAGATAATTTTAATAATTCATTACTAATTACTTCACAATAACCTAAAGCATCTGATTTTAATATAATATTTATTTTATTTAAATTACTAATATTATATTTAAATATATTTTTAATTTCATTTTTATTATTTAATTGTTTTTCAGTATTTAATATATCTTTATATATATTATCATTATTTAAAAATAAAACTTTATCTCCAATTTTTGGAATATTATTAAAACCAGTTATTTCAATAGGTATAGATGATTTTATTAATTTTTTTTTTTTTCCAAAAATATTAAATATTGATTTTATACTGTTATATTCTGAATTATATATAATAATATCGTTTTTTTTTAAAATACCTTGTTTTAATAACATTGTAACAACTAAACCATTACTTTTATCAAAATAAGATTCTATAATAATACCTTTAGATAATGCTTTTTTTTTTTCTTTCAATTCTAATATTTCTGTTTGGAGTAAAATTGCATTTATTAAATTATCAACTCCTGTTCCAATTTTAGCTGAAATATTAACAAATTGAATTTCACCGCCCCATTCTTCTGATATAATTTTATATTGAGATAATTCATTTTTAATATTATTAATATTTATATTTATATTTATTTTATCTATTTTATCGATTTTGTTTATTGCTATTATTAAAGGTATATTTAATTTTTGTGAATATTTTATTATTTCTATTGTTTGTGGCATAATCCCATCATTTGCGGCAATTACTAAAACTATAATATCACTATTTTTAATTCCTCTTTTTCTCATAGAAGTAAATGCTTCATGACCTGGTGTGTCGAAAAAAGTTATAAAGCCATATTTTGTTTTAATATTATATATACCAATATGTTGTGTAATTTTACCTAATTCCTGAGAAACTAATTTAGTTGATCTTATATAATCTAATAATGTTGTTTTACCATGATTAACATGACCCATTATTGTAATAATTGGTGATCTTTTTTTAAAAAAATTTTTAATATTTTTTTTAATAATAAAATATTTATTATATATAATTATTTTATTACTTAAAAATTTTAAAATATAATGCAAATTTTTTTTTATAATTAAATATTCATTTAACATTATTACTTTTAATTTTATTAATTTATATATTAATGTATCATATTTAAAATTTATTATATTTGATAATTTTAATAATGAAATATTCTCAAATATAATAGTATTAAATTTATGTTTTTTGAAATATATAATATTGTTATTATTATTAATATTATTAACATTTTTTTTATCACATTTATTAATTAGATATAAAAATTTTTCAATTTTATTATAATATATATTTTTTTTTTTAAATATTTCTACTTTTGTTTTAATAAACATATCATTTTTTTTTTTTTTTTGAATATTTTAAAATTTATAAATATTTTTTAAATATAATAAAATAGTTAATTAATTTTATTTATTTATATTATTACTTACGATAATATTTTCATTTTTTTCAAATAATTTGTTTTTTCTTAAATTTTTTATATTAATATTTATTATTATTAAATTTATTATAAAAAATAAAGCTATTAAAAATAATATTAATTTATTTATATTTCTTTTTTCAGAAATTTTTTTTTTTTTAAAATATATATTTTTTTTTTTACTTTTAAATATAATTAAAATATTAATAATAATAGAAATTATTATAAAAATTAATATTAAAAAATTATACATATAATTATATCCTGTAAATTTATATATAAACATTTTAATAAAATATATATTTAAAATATATTTAATTTTTAATAAATTTTATTATAAATATTTTATTAATTTATTAATTTTTTATACTAAATATATGAAAAATATATTAATGACAAATGTAGGTTTTAAAAAATTAAAAAAAAAACTTAATTATTTAATAAATATAGTAAGACCTAAAATTATAAAAGAAATTATTGAAGCAAGAGCACATGGTGATTTAAAAGAAAATTCTGAGTATCATTCAGCAAAAGAACAACAAAGTTTTATTGAAAATAAAATAAAACAATTTGAATTAAAATTATCATTCGCCAAAATAATAGATATAACTAAAATACCTAATAACGGTACAGTTTTATTTGGTTCAACAATTACTATTTTAAATTTAAATAAAAAAAAAAAAATAACATATCGTATTGTTTGTGATTATGAATCTAATATTAAAAAAAAATTAATTTCTGTTAATTCACCTATAGCTAGTAATTTAATTGGTAGCAAAATAAATGATATAGTATTTATTAAAACACCATTAAAAGAAATTAAATATAAAATTTTAAAAATAGAACATATTTAAAATTATTAATAATAAATAATAAAATATTACATTAATATTATTTTAAATATATAATATTATTTATAATTATTTATTTATGGAGTATTTAAAATGAAAAAAAAAAAAATTTCAACATCTATTTTATCGGCTGATTTTTCAAGATTGGGCGAAGATACTAAAACAGTCTTAGAATCAGGAGCTGATATGTTACATTTTGATATTATGGATAATCATTATGTTGAAAATTTAACATTTGGTCCTATAATATGCAAATCATTAAGAAATTATGGTATTACTGCTCCTATAGATGTTCATTTAATGATTAAACCAGTTGATAGAATAATTCCTGAATTTGCAAATTCTGGAGCAAATATAATATCTTTTCATCCTGAAACTTCTGAACATATAGATAAAACAATACAAATAATTAAAGATTGCGGTTGTAAAGTAGGTTTAGTTTTTAATCCCACAACTCCATTAAGTTATTTAAAATATAGTATAAATAAAATTGATATGATAGTATTAATGTCTGTTAATCCTGGTTTTGGTGGACAATTATTTATAAATAATACTTTTAATAAAATTAAAGATACTAAAAAAATAATTGATAAAAGTGGTTATAATATTGATTTATCTATTGATGGTGGTATAAACATAAGTAATATTTCAAAAATTTCAAACTTAGGTGCTAATATTTTTGTAATTGGTTCAGCTATATTTAAAGAAAAAAATTATAAATTAATTATAAATCAATTAAAAAAAAAAATAATTTCTTAAATAATTAAAATAATTTTAAATTTTAATATTAAATAAAAATTTTAATTTTTTAACATTTTCATTTTTTTTGATTTTACTAATTAATAATAAATATTTTTCTTTATATATTTTATTTTTAAAATTGATATAATTATTATTAATATTATATTTTGTAAATTTAATTTTAATTAAATTTTTAAATGTATCTTTTATTTCATCATTTAAATTTTTTTTATAATTTAAAAGTTTTTTATCATTAATATATTTAAAACTTAAAACTATAAATTTTATTTTTATTTTAGTTTTAATTAAAATATTATCTATTTTTTTTTTATAATTATTATAAATATTATTGTAATATTTATTATTAAAATAATTATTTATTATGTTATTAAATAACATTGTTTTAATATTAAAATCAATTATATTAATTAATAAATTTTTTTTATTAAAAGATTTAATATTAATAGATAATTTTTTCATTTTATTATTGTTTAAAATACAATTAATTTTATATAAAATATTTCTACATGTAATTTTAATAATATTATTTATATAAAAATTTTTTTTTTTATAATTTAAAAACAATATTTTTTTTCGTTTTGAAATATTTTTTTTAATAATTAATAATGCACGAAGTAAAGTAATTTCAATACCTATTTTTTTATTAGGTGAATATAATAATTCTTTTCGTCCATTTATAAAAATTTTATAATATTCTTGTATATCTTTTTGTGATAATATTTTAGATAATTTATATAAACGATATTTAATATTAATATATTTATCATCAATATTTTTATTATTTAATAATTTCATAATAGATAAATTATGTAATAATGTTAAAATTTCTACTAATAAATAATCCCAGTTTATATTATTTAAAGACAATTGTGAAATTATTTTCATAATTTTTTTACTATCATTATAAATAAGTAATTCTAATATATGTATAGAATATTTATTGTCAAAATATCCCAACATATTATTTACTTTATTAAATTCTATTACTCCATTTCCAATAACAATAGCTTGATCACTTAAAGTAAGTGCATCTCTCATACTTCCGTTTGCGGCGTATGATAAAATTTTTAATGAATTAAAATCAAATTTTATTTTTTCAGATTCAAGAATTTTAATTAATTGAAAATAAATTTTTTTTTTTTTAATTGATTTAAGATGAAATTTAAAACAACGTGATAAAATTGTTTTAGGTATTTTATTTATATTAGTAGTTGCTAAGAAAAATTTAATATGCTTTGGAGGTTCTTCTAAAGTTTTTAATAAAGCATTAAAGCTATTACTAGAAAGCATATGAAATTCGTCAATAATATAAATTTTAAAATTTCCTTGAATAGGCGTATAATATATATTACTTAATAAATCTCTTGTGTCTTCTACTTTAGTTTTAGAGGCAGCATCAATTTCTATAAGATCTGGAAAATTATTATTATCTATTTGTTTACAATTATTACAAAAACCACATGGTTTATATGAAATACCATTTATACAATTTAAACTTTTTGCTAATAATCTTGCAATAGTTGTTTTACCTACACCTCTTATTCCGTAAAATATATATGCATGATGTATACGTTTTAATAAAAAACTATTTATTAAAGATATTATCACATGTTCTTGTCCAATAACATCTTTAAAAAATTTAGGTCTCCATTTACGTGCAAGGACTTGATTTTTCAT